>CBFGXY010000133.1:0-5491 GCA_965652945.1 uncultured bacterium | reverse complement strand
GGGCAGGACTCCTACTCCAATGATCAGAAAAACGGCCCCGATTATAATTGCCAGCCACGGCATCTGATCGAGCAGCGCGTCTTTGATGTTTCCGTGACGGATACTCGAATGAAGCTGAATCATGTATCCAAAACTCACTTGTAGGATACCCATCACGAGAGTGAACACGAGGAACGTCATCTGGTCTTCCAAAGGCGCCAGAATCACGAGTCTGTCCAGGTGTTTGAGGCTGCCCGGTAAATCGCTGGGAGCGAGACCGAAATAACCTCCCGTGAGTGTGCCCACCACTACGGTTGCGATGCCGCTGTAGTATAAAATCCGAACGAGTTTCCGGCTGCCCTCACCCAGTGTCTTTACGTAACGCAGCATTAAAAAAGCGATAATCGCCAGTATCAGACCATATCCTGCGTCCGTCAGACAGATGCCCAGATAGAAGGCGAAGAAAACGGTCACGTACGGAGTAGGATCGATCTCGCCAGGACGCGGTCGACTGTACAGATCGGTAATGAGCTCAAAGGGGCCCACCACATTCGAATTTTTATACGCGACGGGAGGATTGTCGTCAGGCGACGTGTCGGCAGTCATTATGTGAACGTCGATCCCGGCTTCCCGCAGACTGTTTTCAAGTCTGGGCACATCGTCTGCGCGAATCCAACCGGCCGCAAGAGCCGCGAAATTGCTTTCTCGAACACGTTCGCCTTCCTTTAACCGATCGATATGCGCCGATGTGTAATCGTAGGCCGCATGAAGTATCGGCAAGTTAGAGGCAAGCGATGCAAGCTCTTCTTCCGTCGACGCGAGTAGTGATCTCAGCTCCTTCTCGCGTTTTGAGAATAGCTCCAGGTTCTCCCCGGCGGTGCCTGAATACGCGGATAACTCCAGTGTCGTGATTGAATGTCTGTCAACCCACTCGTCAAATGCCGGCCTGGTCTCAGCCGCACCAGTGATCAGCACAGCTGCGTGATCGGCGGCGAGTGCGACCTCATGCGCATGAATCGGGTTACTAAGGGAGGTCTCGAGGTCGGCTGATAATTCGCTCCACTGCCGCCGGCGCACCTTTAGGATGCTTACGAAATATCTCTGCCCGCCGTGGAAATGTTCGAGGGGGATGTCGACACCGGCAAACAGCTCGAGCGGCTCGCGCTTCGAGCGCAGTTCCTCGATCTCACTTCGATACGTCTGTTGATTTATCTGGATTGTCTGCAGTTGCTCGATTATCGGCCTTGAATCGATGTCGCCGTACGTTTGAAAGGTGTCGAGATCGGTTGCCGGCGCGGCGATCCCCATGCGCGCCGACAGACTCGGCTTCGTCCCAAATGGAGTCAGCAATTGAATTGCATTCGATAGCTCATGAAGCTGCTTCTCCATGTGAACGATCTGTTCCCGCAACTCACTGGCTGACTGGAACAGAGCAGGCAACTCTGCATCCGAATCCTTGAAGACAGCGTCAACCTCGTCGAGGTGCACACAGCCCGCGGCTTGTAAGACTTCCATGAGCCGCTCTCTATCACGGTGCCGTGCCAGAAATGCCACCTTCTTGATCTGTGCGAGCGCCATTATGCAAGGACCTCCGCCAGGAGTACGTCAATGACCTTGTCGCGAGTGCGTTCGGCGGTCCGTTTCAGCTCTTCGATCCTCCGGTTAGCCTTTCGATCAATTTCCTCGATCTGGACGTCAGCCTCTTCGAGCAATTCATCGATTCGGGCAGCCGCGTTAGACCGCGCCTCGTCGAGCGCTGCACGGCGATTAGCGCTGATACGTCGCTCGGCGTCGGCAAGCAGATTATGAGCTCGGTCCCGAGCGCGCTGTACGATTTCTTTGGCCTCGCGCTCAGTTTCACGAAGTCGGCGTAACGAATCAGCAGCATCGTTCGTGACGGAGGGGTACCCCATCCGGGCAGACTCCTTCTTTAATTTATTGTCGCCACGCGTCATTACTATTGAACCGGGTCCGTGCACAAAGAGGGTAGCGGCTAAGTCCACACGTCACTCGCAATATTATATAGCCGAATGATGCCTCCTGAAATGTGAGGGAATCCCCTAAATCCCATCCCCGATAATCGTGACACGGACACGCACTGCACGCAGGTCGCCTGAAACTCCTTCACGTAAGGGTAAAGCCTACACTCCAATCAGGGATGATCTGTGGGTGTATGAGCAAATGAATGATTATATAGTCGATGTGAGTTGGTATGAAGTAAAGTAGTAAAACTTCTCGGCTATATAGTATCGCCTTGTGCAAGATCAGCAGGATAAACTTGTATATCCAATATCGATATCGAGGGGCGACATGTTAAAAACTCCTGAATCAATTGTAGACGCTCAGGTTCGGAAGTGGAACTATGAGCGAGAGCTTCTTAAGCCACCCTCATCTGGATTAAAGACGTGGCCAATTATCACGATCTCCAGAGAATGTGGGGCAGGGGGGAGGTCGATCGCGAGAGCGCTTTCTGACAGACTGGGCTTCACATTATGGGATAAGGAACTGGTAACCGCCATCGCCGATGCAACCGGCGGGGATGAGTCCTTTATCTCCATGCTGGACGAAAGACGCCGTCAGGCGATCGACGAAGTAATCTACGGATTCGTTCGGACACCACGGCAGCCCACGAATATCCGCTACCACAGGACGCTTCTCGCGGTAGTCGAAGCCATATCGCAACGAGGAGGCAGCATCGTTGTGGGCAGAGGCGCGAACTATGTCGGAAAACGCTCGTCACGACTCGCCGTCAGGGTAGTGAAGCCACTAAATCAGCGAGTCTCCTGGTGGGCCGAGGAACACGATCTCACAATGCTCGAAGCACGTCGCGAGGTGACGGAAACAGATCGTGAAAGAGATGGATTTGTACGTCAGTATTTCCGTTATGATGTTGCAGATTCCTCTGCATACGATCTTACGGTAAACACAGGTACATACAGCATCGACGAAGCAGCCGATCTCATCATCTCAGCGTATGAAAAGAAGTTCGGACGAAGCCTGGACGAAGGATTGGATGAGCATTCACAGGTGGACGCGGCCTACGAACTGGATGATCAGTAAAGGCTGGATCGGAGACCGGGAGATTCGATCTTTCCTCCTTATTGTGTGGTCAGGATGTCAGCTGAAAAAGCCGGAATCGGTCCGACGATGAGAGGAGCCGACCTGTGACCCAGAACGTACATGGCCATATCACGCAAACGAAAAAGCCACATCTCCCTGATTACACGGAAGATGTGGCTTCTGATGGTGGAGCCAAGGGGAGTCGAACCCCTGACCTCTTGAATGCCATTCAAGCGCTCTACCAACTGAGCTATGGCCCCGGCATAGAACAACAATTTACCACCCGGCTGCGCAGATGTCAATTCCGGGCGACGCAGAGGCGCGACTTCCACCGCCTATTCATACGTAGCTTTCACATGGCAGAAATCGGTGCGAATCCCGCCCTACCGTATCATTTCGGGTTGAGGCTATCCCGACACTCCGCTATGATGCGGGGGACTCATCAATCTGACTAACATCATGCTTGTCGAAACGTTCTCCGATTACGATGCCATCAGCGATCGCGCCGCAGAGATTGTAGCCGGCCAGATTCGCAGAAAACCAAATAGTGTTATCGGTTTCGCAACCGGTAGTACGCCGCTGGGACTTTACCAACGGCTCATCCGCATGCACGAGACCGAGGGCCTCGACTTTTCGAAAATCACGACATTCAATCTCGACGAGTACATCGGACTCGCGCCGAATCATCCGCAGAGTTATCACACCTTCATGTGGGAGAACCTGTTCGGAAAGGTGAATGTCAACCCGAATAACGTTTTCATCCCTGAGGGCATTCTCGAAGACGTTAGCGGTTTCTGTGAGTGGTACGAGGAGCAGATCAGGCGCGTCGGCGGTATCGATCTGCAGATTCTGGGAATTGGAGCCAACGGACACCTTGCCTTCAACGAACCGGGTTCCTCGCTTGGATCGCGTACTCGAATCAAAACACTCGCCTCGAAAACGGTATCCGACAATGCCCGATTTTTCGGTCCGAGTGAGGAAGTACCTGAGCACTCGATCACGATGGGAATTGGAACGATCATGGAGTCCGGTCAGCTGCTGATGCTGGCAAGCGGCGAATCAAAAGCCGATGCCGTCCAGGCAATGATCGAAGGACCGGTCACGGCCATGGTGCCGGCTTCCATCCTGCAAATGCACCGCAAAGCAACCTGTCTCATAGATCAGGCGGCGGCATCGAAGTGCAAGTACCGTCACGAGAACGGAATCGCAGAACCACGATAGAAGAAACGCGCTGGAAGCGCTTCGGAACTGACGGGTGTGTACCTTTATCTATCTGATAGAAAGCTTTAAAACGAGCGACAACCTTCATATTAATGGAGATATGAAATGCATACGTATCAATCACACGACCTTTCCGAATACGGCATCCGCGTGAAGTCGGTCATCCGCAACGGAAGCCCTGCACGCCTATACGAAGAAGCAATCCATCACGATGAGACGGCAGCCATCGTAAGTAGCGGCGCACTGGCTCTCAATTCGGGTGAGAAAACCGGACGCAGCCCCGGTGACAAACGAATCGTGAGGCACCCCGACTCAGAAGACGACATCTGGTGGGGCCCCGTCAACTTTGAAGTCGATGAGCATACATTCCAGGTAAATCGAGAACGAACGATCGATTACCTGAACACGCGCGAGCGCCTATATGTAATGGACGGCTACGCCGGCTGGGATCCGCGCCATCAGATCAAAGTGCGGGTGATATGCGAACGCGCCTACCACGCGCTCTTCATGCACAACATGCTCATACGTCCGAGCGCGGAAGAATTGGAAGAGTTCGGAGAGCCGGATTACGTCATCTTCAATGCCGGTGCATTTCCAGCCAATCAGTACACCTCCCAGATGACCTCGAAGACAAGCGTCGATCTCAGCTTCGAGCACCGGGAGATGGTGATTCTGGGAACCGAGTACGCCGGCGAGATGAAGAAAGGCGTCTTCACGATCATGAACTATATCATGCCGAAGCATGACGTGCTGTCGATGCACTGCTCGGCTAATGAAGGTGAGGACGGCGATGTAACGTTGTTTTTCGGACTCTCCGGAACGGGTAAAACCACGCTCTCGGCCGATGCCCGAAGACGGTTGATTGGCGATGATGAACATTGCTGGACCGACGAGGGGGTCTTCAACATCGAGGGCGGGTGCTATGCAAAGGCCATCGATCTGTCGGAGGAGAACGAGCCGGAAATCTTTGGAGCGATCCGTTTCGGGACGGTTCTTGAAAACGTGATGTATGACGAGTTGACCCGCGAGGTCGACTTCTCCGATACAACGCTTACGGAGAATACCCGCGCCTCATATCCGATCGAGTACATCGACAATGCCAAAATTCCGTGCGTCGGTGGTCATCCCCGTTGTTTTTCGGACTCTCCGGAACGGGTAAAACCACGCTCTCGGCCAATGCCCGAAGACGGTTGATTGGCGATGATGAACATTGCTGGACCGACGAGGGGGT
>CBFGXY010000132.1:0-5496 GCA_965652945.1 uncultured bacterium | reverse complement strand
GAACCGTTCATGCGACGAAGGAAGAGTCGGATGCCGACCATCATCATTGATCGGCTGACTGATCTGGCTTGAAGACATTTAGCGAGCGCATCTACTCCCTCCTTGTCCGCAGTACACCCGGTGCGGGGGAGGAGAAGATGGATGCGAAGACGGCGCGCGAGGTGCCAAACAACGGCCTTCGCATCATCGGGGCCTCGGCACTCCAGAATGCCGGTGACCAGGTGGTGAGCGCGGGCACGGTGCTTCCCTGGTTGCTGACCGCGCTCGGGGCACCGGTGGGACTCGTAGGACTGCTCGTCCCCATTCGCGAGTCAGTTTCGTTGCTGCCGCAAGCAATGCTGGCGCCACTAATCCAGCGCCGGACCATCCGAAAATGGGTCTGGGTTGCCGGTGCCGCCGTCCAGGCCGCCTCGGCATCGGCCATGGCGCTGGTCGCTGCAACGCTTTCGGGTGCAATCGCAGGGATTCTGATCCTTGTGGCTCTGGCCGTCTTTGCGGTTGGAAGGTCGCTCAGCTCGATCTCTTCCAAGGACGTCATGGCCCGGACGATCCCCAAGGGACAGCGCGGTCAGATCAATGGCATCGCTACACTGGTTTCGGGAGTCGTTGCAGTTACAATCGGTCTGGGAATCCGTCTCCTCGGAGAAGGAGCCGTAACAACTGTCGTTCTGGCATGGTTGCTGGTCGGCGCGTCTCTCGCCTGGATTGCAGGGCTTGCCGTCTACTCCAGAATCCGCGAACCCGCGGCCGAGCCGGGAGAAAGTGAACCGGGTAACTGGCTCCGCGATTCGTGGAACCTGATTAGCACCGATGCCCCGTTTCGCAAGTTTGTGATCATGCGGACTCTGCTGCTCGTCTCGGCGCTTAGTCCACCATTCCTGGTCGCGCTCGCTGCCTCGGGCGGAGCCGACCTGAGCGGCCTCGGCATTTTCGTAGTCGCCCAGGGCGTTGCTCGAATGATCGGCGGCAGATATTTCGGCAGACTCGCGGATCGGTCGAGTCGGCGACTGATGGCCAACGGTGCTCTACTCGCTGCGCTGCTCATTGTCGCTGTCGTGTTGCTCGCGCAACTTCCGGGAATGCGAGGCTCGGTATGGCTGCATGGTGGCGGGTTTTTCCTGCTCGCCATCATCCACACCGGCGTCCGGGTAGGTCGCAAAACCTACATCATCGACATGGCCGACCCCGAGCAGGTAGCCGATTACGTTGCGGTATCGAACACGGCTATGGGGGTCTTGCTATTCGTGACGGGCGCAGTGAACGGAGCGCTCGCACTCCTCGGCACCGAGATCGCCCTCGGCTTCCTCGCCTTGCTGGGTTTCATCGGATTCTTTGTGGCCAGGAGCATGCCGGAAGTCAGCGCGCGGGTATAAGCCTCGCCGGTCTGCAACCATGCCCCCTCCGACTTCACTCTGCCACGGGAAACAGGTCGGCTCCCTTTAGGAAGTAGAAATGGTGCGTCGGTCCGTGCCCTTCGCCAATCGCGAATCCGTGGCGAACGGCCTCGGTGACGTACCGCTTGCCACGGGCAATCGATTCCCGAAGCGAAAATCCTCGTGCAAGTCCCGCCGTAATCGCAGATGCGTAGGTGCAACCCGTGCCGTGCGTGAACCGGCTGTCTAGGAACGGCGCCTCAAACGTGTGAAACGAGTTCCCGTCGTACAACACATCGATCGCGGATTTCTCATTGTCGAGGTGACCGCCCTTCACCAGGACATTGCGAGCGCCCATTTCATGAATTGCCACGGCCGCATCCCGCGCCTGAGCAACGGTCGTGACCTCCCCACCGACCAGATCAGACGCTTCATGCGCATTCGGAGTGACGACGGTGGCCAGGGGTAGTAACAATGTACGAAGAGCCTCCACCGCGTCCGGCTTGAGGAGTCGGTACTGACTCTTCGAGACCATCACGGGGTCGATGACCAGACGCTCGACCCCACGCTCTTGAAGCTTCCTCGCTACCAGTTCAATGATAGCGGATGATGACAGCATGCCGGTCTTGACGGCATCGATACGGATGTCGTCGAAAACGGCGTCGATCTGGGCCTCGATGATTTCAAGCGGAAGCTCGAAGGCCTGGGTCACGGCAACCGTGTTTTGAGCCGTCACGGCTGCAATCACGGTCGTCGCAAAAACGCCGTTGGCCTGCATGGCCTTGATGTCGGCCTGAATGCCGGCACCGCCGCCGGAGTCACTTCCCGCAATCGATAGGGCGACGTTCATATTGTGATATACCGTAATTCAAATGAAAGGATGTGTAGATAAAGCCCCTCCCCCACGTCCGCTCACATTAAGTGATTCGTTAATTCATGAATCGAATCGGCGATATTATCTGCGTTCATCACGAAAGATAACACCGCGACGCCTTCCGCCCCTGCCTGAATACAAGACGATACGTTCGATGCAGTGATACCTCCCAGGGCGATGACCGGTACCGGCGCCACGGCACCGACCACCTGCCGTAAGGCTTCGATGCCTTGTGGCAGGACTTCGGGCTTCGATCTGGTTTTATAGACCGGGCTAAAGATAAGATAATCTACACCCAGACGGGCGATCGCACGTGCCTCCTCCACAGAATGGACGGAATATCCAATCGGTCTCGAGACGCCTCGACGGATGGCTTCGTCGATCGTCGGGCCTTTCAATCCCGTATGAAAGGCCGTTTTCAGGCCGAGCGCGATTGAAAGACGTGCATTGATGGAGATAAGAAGGTCTGGTGCCACTGCCTGAAGGCGGGGTACCAGATCCGACGCGGCCTTTCGGAAGGCACGCTCCTCGGCAGAATGATCTCGAAGCTGGATCCATGGAATACCCGCTTCGGCTGCCTCCATCAACCGGGCCTGCACAGTCCGATCCGTACACCGGTCGCCGATAAGGCATATGCGAGGTGGTGTCGAATCCACCCTCTCAAAAGATATCGACGATCGCGCGTTCACCGTTCTCACCGTGCGGAGCGATCATGTAGATGAAGTGCAAAACGCGGGTGATGAGAGATCCATCCACGTCCGTAGCGGATGCAAGAAATGAACGTCCAGACTCCGAACGCTAACGTCTCACCTCGACCCGTCCCTCCATTGGCGACGATGCCTGAGCGTAGAACCTTCTCGGAATCCTGCCCGCACGAAATGCCATCCGGCCCGCCTTGACTGCATGGCGCATCGCGACAGCCATCGTTACCGGATGTTTCGCTTCGGAAATGGCGGTGTTCAGCAAAATACCGTCGTAGCCGAGTTCCATCGCCAGAGCCGCATCGCTGGCCGTACCGATGCCTGCATCCACGATGAGTGGTGTATCGACCACCAGTTCACGGACGAGTCGCAAGTTATAGGGATTCGTTAATCCCATGCCGCTGCCGATGGGCGATCCCAGCGGCATCACGGCGGCACACCCCATCTCGGCCAGCTTCCTGCAGGTGATCGGATCATCGTTCGAGTACGCCAGCACCGTGAATCCCGAATCGATCAGCTTCCTGGCGGCTGCCAGTGTATGCTCGACATCGGGAAGCAGGGTCTCATCATCACCAATCACCTCAAGCTTAATGAGATTGGTCTCGAGCGCCTCGCGGGCCAGCTCTGCGACAAGCACCGCTTCCTTCGCAGTATAACAGCCCGCCGTGTTCGGGAGCAGGGTGTAGCCTCTTTCGCGAAGAAGTGCCAGCAAGCTCTCATCCGACTTGTCGTATACGTTGACACGACGGATGGATACCGTAACCATCTCGGTGCCGGATTCTTCCAGCGCATCGAGCATCACCTGTGGACTCGGATAGCGGCTCGTTCCAACGAGCAACCGCGAACTGAAGGTCAGCTCTCCAATTCGCAGGAGGTCATCCGTTCCGTTGGCCGTCGTATGATCGATCGTCATAGACTCGCTCAGCCGCCCTGCCGGGCCGTAATGACTTCGATCCGATCGTCGGCCTGGAGCGCAACGTCTTGCCAGGCTTCCCGGCGTACGACTTCATCATTTACCGCAACGGCAACGCCGCGCGTATGCTGAGGATCGATGTCTAAATGCTGGAGAAGGGCATCGGCGATCGTGGTTCCTACCGCCATGCTGACCTCATCTCCGTTGATATAGATTTGATGCTGCTGGGGGTTCGTAGACATGGATACGAATACTCAAGTGAACCGGGCTGGGACAAACGGGCCGGGCCATCGCAAGGTTTCATTCCCCTGGATGAGGTCTGCAGCTATTCGCGCGGTGAGCGGCGCGAGCATGATACCGTGGCGATAGTGGCCCGTGGCGATAAAGACTCCGGGCGCATCTGAATATCCAATAATGGGCTGATGGTCTCGGCTGGCCGGACGCAGTCCCGCCCAGCTTTTGGTGTATGGTAAATCGTAGATCCCCGGCACGATCTCCCATGCGCCTTCCAGAAGTTTGAACAGACCGCCTCCGGTCACATCCGTATCGAATCCCATTTCCTCAGCAGTCGCACCGATAAGCAGCCGTCCGCTTGACTTTGGAACGAGGTAGCCATGCGGTCCGCGCACCACTCGCTGCAGATCAAAAGGACGAACCATCCGCAGTTCCACCATCTGTCCCTTGACGGGTCTTACCGGAGGTTTTGCCCCATCCGGCAAGCCGGCGATCTGCCGGCTCCATGCACCGGCGGCCAGAATCACCGTTTCACCCTTGATCTCGCTGCCATCATCCAGAACGACACGCGGCGTCCGGCTATCAGGTTCGATACTCACCACGGGTGAATGCTCTCTGACCTCGCCCCCGCTCCGCCGGATCGCCTCTACGAGAGCAAGGACAAGCAGCTGATTGTCGACCTGAACATCGTCGGGAGAATAGACGGCCGCGGTAACCCGGGGAGCCAGAAACGGTTCGAGATCCCGCGCTTCGTGTCCGGAGAGCCATTCGACATTCAGATTCTGCTCTACCTGAAAATCGTATACCCGCCGAAGACGATCAGCGCTGTCAGCATCGTCCGCGACTGCCAGCGTGCCTTCGCGCCGAAAGCCAACCTCCATACCACTTTCTGATTCGAGACGCTGCACGAACTGCGGCCAGAGGTCCGTGCTTTCACGACTGAATTCGTACAGGTCGGGCTCTTCGAATCCGATCTCTGCCGCCGGAGCCAGCATCCCTCCCGCCTGCCACGACGCCTGCCTCCCGGCTTCAGCCCTGTCGAAAACCACTACCTGTCTCCCCGCCCGTTGCAGCTCCCAGCCGATGGAGAGCCCGATGACGCCTCCGCCAACGATCAGAATCTCAGGTTTCACTTGCATAGCTTATCGTACCTCTGTAGAGCAAATCGATCAGTATGAAGGTCACGAATAATCGGGATCGCGGCCCACAGTAGATGAACCCGCCTTTCCTTTACGTCCGATCGTGATAGTACTCTCTCGTGTTTCCTGATATGCACAATCTTAGATGAATCTGCGGACGGAGATCCTCGTTATCGGTGCAGGAATTGCCGGCGCGGCAGCCGCTTACCATCTTAGCCAGAGATGGGACGTGCTCGTGGTGGATCGGGCAGGAATCGGATTG
>CBFGXY010000131.1:0-5538 GCA_965652945.1 uncultured bacterium | reverse complement strand
CGTTCTTCGTACGCCGACTTCCCGCGTGCGCTGCATTCCGTAAGCCGTGGCAAGATTGACGTAGTTGATAATCGCCAGCAGCAAAATCAGAACGGCTACGAGGGTAAATATGCGAAGCCGGGTTAACTCTCCTGCGGCGGCGTTAGTCGTGTTTTCTCCATGGAGGTGAATGTCGGTAATGGGCTGCGAGTAGAACGCCAGATTTGTGCGGTGGGAGAGCTCTTCCAAACCCTCGTCAGCAGCTTTTGAAAGAACGTCCGGCTCGACGTCGGACGTGTGGTAGAGAATGAATGTCCGTAAAAAGCTTGCTCGTGGATCGTAATACCACGATTCAGGATCCGACAAGTAGGTCTCCTCTGACATCAGCACGTTCGGTCGCCACATCGTATTCGGCGGGACATTCTCCATCAGGCCCGCTATTTCGTATAGAAATTCTCTCTCAAATGTCCGGCCGATTACCGCATCAGGATCGTCGGTACCGAATAACTGGATGGCCGTCTTCTGATCGACGACGGCCGTTCGCGGATTGGCCAGAGCAGTGTGCGGATCACCGGCAATCAGCGGGAAGGTGAACACGTCAAAGACCTCGTTGCCGACGTGATATGCGTCAATATCTGTCACAGGCGTAAGGATTCCGTCGATGTGTATCACACTAAATCCTGTTGCTGATACACTCACGACGTGCTCGACCTCAGGTACATGCTCTTGCACGAGCCGGCCATGGATCAGCGGATGGATGGCGCTTGCCGTGCGCTGAAACTCGGGGCCCAACTCGTAAATCAGCATGTGTATTCTGTCCGCCTTCTCATGGAAGCGCTCGTAGCTGAGTTCATAGCGGACGAACAACATCAGGATGCCGAACACGGCCAGACCAAGAGAGAGTCCCGCAACATTGAGGATCGCATAACCTTTTTTACGGGACAGGCGACGGACGGTTATGAGGACGTGGTTCTTGAACATGCGCGTTTACAGATATTGTCCGCGAGGACCGGCCATCAGCTTATTGGCCATAGTTTCGTTTTCGAGAAACTGCTCGCTCACGACGCGACCGTCGAATAGATAGACGATCCGCTGAGCGTACTCGGCGTCGATGGGGGAATGCGTGACCATGACGATGGTCGTGCCGGATTCGTTGAGTTCGCTGAGGAGGTGCATCACAGCATCTCCGTTTTTTGAATCGAGGTTACCCGTCGGTTCGTCGGCCAGAATGAGCGGCGGTGAGGCAACGACCGCCCGCGCTATTGCCACGCGCTGCTGCTGTCCACCCGAGAGCTGCTGAGGGAAGTGCCCTCTACGATGCGCCATTTGTACTCGGTCGAGTGCCGCCTCGACGCGCTCCTTGCGTTCGGATGCCGAGATGGAGAGATACAGCAGCGGCAGTTCGACATTTTCCTCGACCGTCAGCTCATCGATCAGGTTAAAGCTCTGAAATACGAAACCGAGCGTTCCGCGACGCAGGTCGGTGCGCTGACGTTCGGAGAATCCTGAGACATCCGTGCCGCTGAAAATCAATGTTCCGCCGGTTGGCTTGTCGAGTAGTCCCAGAAGATTTAGCAGCGTCGATTTTCCGCATCCGCTCGGGCCCATCACCGCGACAAAATCACCGCTGGGAATTTCGAGGGATACGCCATCGAGCGCGGTGGTCTCGACCTCGTCCGTGCGGTACGCATGCCGGAGATCAATAGTCTGGATGAGTAATTGAGGGGTTGTCATTGGAGAAGTAGTCGCTATAGGGAGTCAGGTGTCGGAGTCATTCGATTAGAGACGTAGTGCAGGGCTTGTCTTTGCCCCGTGCTTCCAGAGAAATCATCGGATAACCAGCCTGTCTGCGTCGCGGAGGCTTTCGTACGAAGACGTAACCACGCGCTCACCGGGTTCAAGGCCGTCGATAATCTCCACATGACCAGGGTTTTGTCGTCCAAGCCGAATGTTACGGCGCACGGCGGATGAGCCGTCGGGAGTGATCACGTAGATCCACTGTCCGCCCGTCGTCGAGATAAAAGGTCCACGGGGGATGAGGATTGCATCCTCGGCATCTCCGAGTTCAAGCCGAATGCGCAAGGTCTGCCCCCGACGCAGTTCCGGAGTTTCGCCTACGAACTCGAGATCCACTTCAAAGCGTCCTTCGCGGATTTCGGGAAACACCCGCGCGACCTGTAGCGCGATCGTCGTGCCGCCCGTCTGCGCTACGGCTCGAAGACCGGGAATCACCCGGGAGACATAGTGCTCGTCGATGGCCGCCCGGACGCGCCAATCGGATAAATCGTCGATCTGTCCGATTCGCGATCCAGCTCCTTTAGACTCGCCGATCTCAGCATCGAGCAGCGAGAGCTGCCCGTCGATGGGGGCTCGAATCGTGAGGTTGTCGAACGAGGCACGAAGCAGATCCAGGTTCTGTTGCAGTCGAGCCATCTGCCCATCCATCTGCGAGAGTTGAAGCGAGCGGGAAAGGGAATCCGCGCGGTAGCTCTGCCGAGTAAGCTCCAGGCGTTTTTCGAAGTAGCGGAGTTCATCCCGTACCTCTTCAAACTCCCGCTGAGCAATGGCTTCTCGAGCTGCGAGGTGCTCTCGCCGATAGTATTCCCGACGGAGGTTCAGCACGCGATATTCCAGTTCAGTCAGTTGTTGTCGAAGGTTGAGTTCGTTCTGATCGAGTGCGAGACGCATCGTCCGGATGACGTTCATCTGTTCGAGCATGGACGATTCGCTGCCGAGCATCGACAGGATCTGCTGCTCATTGATAAGCCGAACCAGCGGCTGGCCAACGGTTACCGTGGCACCTTCCTCGACGAACCGTTCTTCCACCTGTCCGCCGACAACGGCATCCAGATAAATCGTCCGGACGGGCATGACGCTGGCGTTGATGGACACAAACTCCTGGAACGGAGCAACCTCGACTTCCGAGACGATCAATCGGCTGCGATCGACCGTCAATCGGCTGCCGCCCATCCCTCGGATGAGCGTCCAGATCATGATCCCCAACATGAGGATCACCAGTGCGATCAGACCGATTCGCTGCGGTGAGAGCCGTTGTTTCTCCACACGGCGGTCCAGCCCTTCACCTCCCGTGGCCGCCGGTCGGGTGAGGATGTTTGCAGACTCGGCCGTGTTATCGGATACTGGCATGAATAGAAAATGTGGGGGAAGCGATGCCAAACATCCCCTCGAACTCCGCTTTCCCCAAATCATGTGTGCGGAATCGCACACATGCCGGCGTTGAGGCGGCTTCATCACTGGAACCGCACGATTTGAGCGAAGGTAGTCCGGCACCGGAGCCATTGTGCACGACCATGTTAGATGACCTCATCCGACGCGCGGTGCCCTCTTCACCGCCCACCGAACGACGACTACCCATTCTCCTCCACTGTGCGGAACCGCACACCCGTTTGGAGAAAAGTGATCCATTGCACGACACTGGGTAGATTTTAGCCTCTCGCTACTTCCGTTCCATGCCCACACCATCTCTGCCTACGATCCTCGTCGTTGACGACAATGCCGACGTCCTGACAGCGTTACGGGTGCTTCTGGGAGATCATGGGTATCACGTTCTGACGGCCCTCACGCCCGATGTCCTGCCATTGTTGCTGCGGGATGAGCCCATCGATCTGGTTCTGCTGGACATGAACTTCCGGCGCGACGCCTCATCCGGAAAGGAGGGCTTCGTCTGGCTCGACCGCATCCTGACCGTTGCTCCGGAGGTTCCGGTCGTGATGATTACGGCCTACGGCGACGTCGCGCTTGCTGTCCGCGCAATGAAGCACGGCGCGGTGGATTTCGTAACGAAGCCCTGGAGTAATGAGGCCGTCCTTCTGACGATCTCGGCTGCCCTCAAGCGACAACGTCCGGATCGGAAGCCGCCGCCGGCCGATCATGAAGCGTTTGAAGCATTAATCGGCGGCAGTCCGTCGATGCGTGCTCTGAAGGAAACGATCCGCAAAGTTGCACCGACAGATGCAAATGTGCTCATCGTTGGAGAGAGTGGAACCGGTAAGAAGCTGGTCGCCCGGGCCATTCACCAGCTAAGTAGTCGATCGGGCGGGCCCTTCATCTATTTAAATCCCGATGCACTCACGCCTTCCGGGTTTGAACAGGAGTTGTCCGGCGACCCGGTAGATACGTCAGTTAAAGATGATGGATGGCCGTCTGGCCTTTTTAGCGCCGCGAACACCGGCACGGCTTATCTGGATGAAATAGGACACTTCGATCCTCGCGAACAACAACGACTGCTCATCGAGCTTCGCAGACGAACCATCGCTCGCCAAGCTCCTTCTTCAGGGGCCTCCATGGACGTACGAGTCATCAGTGCAACGACTGCACCGCTGCAGATCAAGGTTCGTGAAGGCACGTTCAGCCAGGACCTGCTCTATGAGATCAACACGGTAGAGCTGCCCGTTCCACCTCTTCGCGATCGGGGCGACGACATCGAGCTCCTCGCACTCTACTTCCTCCGCCGGCAGGCTTCGAAGTATCAACGAAACATCTCTTCGATTTCGCCGCAGGCGCTGGCTCACCTGCACGCCTATCGCTGGCCCGGCAACGTCCGCGAGCTCGAGCACGTTATCGAACGGGCCGTCATCCTTGCTGAAAAGGACACCCTCACACCGGACGACCTATTAATTTCCTCGACCGACTCGCACGAATCTGATGCAGATCTCGATCTGGCATCCACCGAGCGCAATCTCATCCGACGCGCACTATCCATACACGGAGGAAACATCACACGCGCGGCCGAAGCCCTGGGCTTATCCCGAAAAGGATTGTATCGAAGGATTGAAAAATATGGCCTTTGAAATGATTAGAGATACGGGTCGGAACAGTGATTACATCGCACGACTCGTTCCGTCTCATTATGTCGGCAATTGCTCTCCGCGTGCGTAAGCTATTCCGCCGATATCGAATACAGCTCGTTCTGCGGCTCGTACTCCTGGTGGCAACGAGTGTCGGTGTGTGGAAACTGGCGGAGTCAGGTGAGTCTTTCCAACTCGCAGTCGCCCTTTTCCTGGGAATATGGTGGGTGTCGCAGATCGCATCAATAATCCGCCTTGCCGAGCGCACGCCTCGTGAGCTTCAGCTTTTTCTCGAATCGATTCGCAATGATGATCTCACGCCGCGGATTTCCCATCAGGATCGCGGGGCACTTTTTAAGGCGATTTCTGATGGCTTTGAAGATGTACAGCGTGCATTTGGGGAGCTTCGCACCCAACGGGAGGAGCAGGCGCACATCCTTGACGCCGTCGTCCGGCACGTGCGCGTGGCACTGATCGCCTTTCGCAATGACGGACAGATCACGCTGGCTCCCGCGGTGAAGGAGCTGTACGATCCCTCCCTGCCGTACCTCTGGGCAGCCGTTCACGATTCGAAAGGGAATCTCTACGTAGCCGGAGGTGGGCCCGGAGGAAGCACCCTGAAGGTCTTCCGTATCGATGCAACTGGCAAAGCCTCGGCGGCCACGGAAATCGAGGGTCTGGAAATTCACGCGCTTGCCGTCGACCGGCAGGACAACGTTTACGCGGCAACCGTTCCGGATGGACGGGTCTG
>CBFGXY010000130.1:0-5583 GCA_965652945.1 uncultured bacterium | reverse complement strand
TCCAGCACTCTATGACCGGCTCCCCGCTTTTCCTTGGGGTGTTTAGCTGATAGCTTATAGCCGACCGCTGGTAGCTCATTATCAGCTCTCAGCCTCCAGCACTCTATGACCGGCTCCCCGCTTTTCCTTGGGGTGTTTAGCTGATAGCTGATAGCCGACCGCTGGTAGCTCATTATCAGCTCCCAGCCTCCAGCACTCTGTAACCAGCTACCAACTTTGCGCAAGAGTTTTTAGCTGACGGCTGACGGCTGACGGCTGATAGCTGATTGCTGATAGCTCGTTATCAGCTTTTCGCGCCCGCGCGATGTGCTTGAGTATTTCGCTGACGGCAGACAAATGGTTGTTGATGCTCAGCGGCCCCCCACTTCGCCCCGGAGACCTTAGCTGTTAGCTGTTAGCTGACAGCTGATAGCTGATAGCTGATAGCTGTTTCCCACCGATTGCTCCAATACTACCACTCCACTGGAAGAAAAGGATTATCTCCTCTTTGGGACGGGGCTGTATTTTACCTGCATCAGATTGAGATTTGATGTAAACCTTGAGCCGGCAATGCCGATACACGAGGCAGAAGTCAGTAGCCTGCATAGAAATAGCGTGTCTCGAAGCCGGATCATTACGACGAAGTACACAAAAAGCGTGTCCCACAGCACACTGAAGTCCACCGCGAAGCCACACTGGCGCGTGCTCTATACCCGTCCACGGGCCGAAAAGAAAGTCGAGGAACGGCTTGTCGCCGCAGGAATCGAAGTGTTTCTGCCCATGAGGACGACCGTTCGCCAGTGGTCGGACCGGCGAATGAAGGTCCAAGTACCGCTCTTCCCCGGTTATATCTTCGCACACGTGAACGAGAGCGAACGCCTCGTCGCCGTGCAGCAGGACGGCGTCGTGAAGACCGTATCGTTCGGAAGCCGGATGGCCGTGGCGCGACCGGAAGAGATCGACATGCTTCGAAAGCTGCAGGCCATCCCCGAACAGATCGAGGCGGTCGCGATGCGCGCCGTACCCAAGGGTGCCGACGTCGTGCTCACCAACGGACCGTTGGCAGGTGTGCGAGGACAGGTCGTCGGGCATCCACGGGCACAATACCTGCTCGTAGAGGCGGCTTCGATCCATCAGGCGGTGCGCGTCCATGTACCGGCAGACTGGGTAATGAGAATCGCAGCCTGACCGGCACCATACCCGGGCCCATCCGCCCGGATCATAGCCTTCCTCAGACTCGGTCGATGCCGAGAACAAGGGAGGGTGTCATACACATAAGGCTTGTAGGTTCTAAAATGGGACTGACGGGGCGGAGCCGTAGGATATCGTGAATAAGGGAATCATCAAGAGCGCAAATGTGACTCAGCAACCCGTCACAACGGACGGGAGGGTTAAGTCCGATCTACAGATGACTCACCTCCCGCAGTCGCATATCGTGCGTCTCGTCACGCGGAGTTTTGTCTCGGAACTGGTCAAATATGGATTGCGCGAATCCGAACTCATCAGCGTATCCACGGCACTTCTTGACCACGCCATCGCGGCGCAGCGGCGCGGCAGCGCATCCGCGAAACGGCATCCGACCTTTGCACATCCCGTCAACGGATCCTGGACACAGGACAAATTTCTGAGCATGGGCGACACGGGCATTCGGCCCGCCGCGTCCGATGACATCCCATATATCAGCGAATGGCTGGAGGAGCCCTCCGTCCGCTCCGCATTCTATACACCGTTTCCGCGCGACACTGGACTACTGACCGAGCTTTTCCTCTGTCCCGAGATCTCTCTGTTCTGCGTCATCGAAATCGATGGCCAACCGGCGGGCTTCATCGGAGGCAAGCTCGAGCATCCCGAGTCGTCGCGCATTGAAATGCGAAAACTGGTCGCACCCCAATGGCGAGGACGTGGAATCGGAACGCGAGCAACCCGGCTGTGGCTGCACGTCGTGTTTCAGGAAAGACAGATCAACAAAGCATATTTATATTCCCTCAACACGAACATCCGCAACATCAACCTCAACAGCGGATTCGGATTCGAGCTTGAAGGCATCCTTCACGATGAACATCTCGTACACGACCGGTTCGTCGATGTAGTGCGGATGGGCCTGACGAAGGCGCGATGGCGCGGCGATCTCGGTATAGACGCTCCGCCACGCTCATCACCCGATGCGTGAACGGCGCACATAATTTTACGACCTGCTGATTATCATAGTTCGGCAACAGCACCATGAGCAGATCAGACCGAAATAGTATCACGCGCGATAACGACGTCGACGGCTACCCCGATCAGACCGGATCGTCCGTTTCGCTTGGCGACCTCGTCGAGATCATCCTTAAGGGAAAGTGGCTAATCCTCGGCACACTGGTCGTCGTTGTCGGAATCACGGCGTGGGTCACGTATTCAGAGGACCCGATGTACGCCGCCTCGAGCACCGTCTATATCTCCACCGAAAACATCTCCGGGGCGCAGTTCGTCTCGGCGGATGTCTATACTCGAAAACTCGCCAACGAGTTCGAAATTATCCGTTCGAGTACGATGTCGAGTCGCGTGGCCGAGCGCATCGTTGCGGACAGCGCGAACGTGCCCAACGAGCCCTCGAGCATCCTGCGCGTCGAAGGTCAGCTGCTTCCAGAGGCTCATCTGGGAATGATCCTGCCGAGTCTGATCAGCGTGAGCGCCGTCAACGTCGGAGTGGACATGTTCAGGCTCACGGCCAGATCGACCAGCCGCGCTGAAGCCGCTTACATCGCCAACGCTTATGCAGACACGTATAAGGAGTACAACGTAGAGTCGGCACGGGCGCGCCTCAAGGCCTCGCGCGAGTTCCTCGACGATGCCACGCGCGAGTTCCAGGCCGAGCTCTTCAGCGCCGAGTCGGACCTGCTCCGTTTTCTTGAACGGGAAGGTTCGATCGCACCCGGCGATCGCGCCAATCAGCTTGTCACACGCATGATGGGCCTCGAGGCGAGCCAGTTCGACACGCAGACGCAGCTCGGCATGGCGGAGGCCGAACTGGGAGAGATCGAGCTTGAGATCGAACGCATCAAGCCCGGTCTCGTGCGCCAGCTCACGTCGTCGGATGACCGCCTCATCGATCGGCTCAACGAGCAGATCGCCGAGCGCATCATCGCGCTCGAGCAGCGCTACGCCGCCAACCCAGCGCTTCGCGACAATCCCGGGCAGGACTCCGAAATCGCTCGCATCGAAAGCGAAATCGCCTCGTTCAGAAGGGAGCTTGACGAGCGCTCGGCACGCCTTATGGAAGACATTGTCCTCGGCGCAGGACCCGACCTCGATGTGATCGCAGCCGGTGGTTCCGCCACCGCCGCGCGAATCGGCATTCTGCAGAACCTCAGGCAGCGTATGTCGGAAAAAGAACTCGAAATCCGGATGCTGAATGCGCGCACACGGCTCGTCACCAATGAGGTACAGGACCTTCGTACGCAAATTGGGGATCTGCCCGACCGCCAGGTGATCCTCAACCGCCTCGACCGCTCCCAGCAGATCCGCGAGCGACTCTACTTCTCGCTCGTAGAGCAACTCCAGTCGGTGCGCGTGGCGGAACGGTCCGAGCTTGGCACCGCCGAAGTGCTCGACCGGGCAAGGGGCGCCCGAAAAGTGAGCCCCAATGTGACCCGTAATTTCCAGCTGGGCGGACTCTTTGGACTCATGCTGGGTCTGGTCTTCGCGTTTACACGCCACGTGATCGACAATAAAGTCAACCGGCCAGAGGACCTGCGAAAGAGAGGGTATGATGTCCTGGGCGTGATACCCGATTTGCGGCCGTTCGTCAAGAACGAGCTTGGCGGCGCCGAGCGGATGTCGGTCGGCGACCGAGAGGTCGGCACGCAGGTCGTCACCCTGTTTGCACCTCTCTCCGCATGCTCGGAATCCTACCGGCATCTCCGCACCAACATCCAGTTCGCTCTTCCCGATCGCATCGTTCGACGGATCCTCGTTACGAGCGCCAATCCCTCGGAAGGCAAGACCACGACGGCATCCAACATTGCCGTCACGATGGCCGAGGCGGTCCGCCGGACCCTGCTTGTCGACATGGACCTGCGCAAGCCGTCGGTGCACCGCGTTTTCGGGTTCGACCGCTCGCCGGGACTTGCAGAGCTCGTGCTAAACTCAGGTTCCGAGGCCGTCAAAGAACCCACGCGCCTCGCTGCGGCCTACAAGACCGATATTGACAACCTGTACATCCTTCCTGCGGGACGCGCCGTACCGAATCCGCCGGAGGTACTCGGAGGTGCACGGACGCGCGATCTGCTGCGCTATCTGTCGGACTCCTTTGATGTGATTGTGATCGACTCACCACCGATCCTTGCCGTGGCGGATCCGATCCTGCTTTCGACGCAGGTGGATCTCTCCCTGGTCGTTGTGAGGGCGGCCTCGACCGACTGGCATGCCGTAGATCATGCCGTGGGTGCGATCGAGGATGTGGGAGGTGTCGTAGGCGGATGCGTGGTCAATGACTTTGACGCCAAACGTGCCTACAGTAAATATGCCTACCGGTACGGATACGGCTACGGATACTACCACAGTGCCGAATACTACGGCGAAACCGAAGAGGAGCAGAATGTTGCCAAGGCTTAAGTGCATCGCGCTTGCCACCATCCTGACGATCGGGCTGGGGCTCCCGCCCGCCGTGCAGGCCCAGACCACAACGGTATTGCCCGAGAACTGGGCCGGTGGTGGTGCCTTCTACGATCTTGCGGCTCCCACCGCTGTAACCGTTCAGGTGCATGTCTGGGGGAGCGTGGGCCAGCCGGGCATCTATCAGATTCCCCGGGGCACGAAGCTGAGCACGCTTTATTCGGTGGCCGGTGGACCTACGGCAGCGCCTCAATCACCGAGGCAGCGATCAAAAACGACGATCCGCCTCCTGAGACCCGCCGGCGATGATTATGACGAGATCTACGTGCAGGAATTTAAAAATACCCCGCCACCGTTCGTCGACGATCCCATACTCTTGACTGGCGATGTGTTGTCGGTAGAAACGCGCGTTAGAGAACGCCTGAACTGGATGAGCGTGGTAAGCACGACGAGTTCTATCCTCAGCCTCGTGTTGATTTACTACCGCCTCCGCAATTTTCGATAAACGATACGGGACCCGTGGGTGAGCACGCATCTGCTTGCCCACGATTTAGAAAAAGCGACCCTGAATAATGACGCGTTACGAATACACCCACATCCATCTCCGCGAGGCACGCAAGCGCTGGCTCGTCACCGGCGCGGCAGGTTTCATTGGATCAAACCTCGTTGAGAAGCTGCTTCTGTTGGGACAGGATGTGGTGGGGATGGATAATTTTGCAACGGGATTTCCACACAACCTGGACGATGTTCGAAACACGGTAGGTGAAGAGGCCTGGGCACGCTTCGAGTTCATCGAAGGAGACATCCGGACCCTCGCCTGCTGCAGGAAGGCGTGTGAGGGAGCCGACATCGTGCTTCACCAGGCCGCCCTCGGCTCTGTCCCGCGTTCGCTCGAAGATCCGATCGCGACCAATGAAGCCAACATCAGTGGATTCTTGAATATGCTCGTGGCGGCCCGTGATGCCGGTGTCGAGCGCTTCGTCTACGCGGCATCCAGCTCCACCTACG
>CBFGXY010000129.1:0-5689 GCA_965652945.1 uncultured bacterium | reverse complement strand
GAACTCTGTAATGGAAACGGCGCGTGCCGAAAGCTCAAAAGTGGCGTGATGTGCCCGAGCTTTATGGTCACCCGTGAAGAAGAACACTCGACTCGTGGCCGGGCCAACGCCCTTCGGTCGGTGCTTTCGGGGGATCTGCCGAAGGAAGAACTGACCGGCGAACGCATGTATGAGGTCCTCGATCTCTGCGTGCAGTGCAAAGGATGCAAGTTCGAATGTCCATCCAATGTGGACATGGCTCGGATGAAAACCGAATGGCTGGGCAAGTACTGGGAAGCCAATGGGATTCCGCTGCGCACGCGTTTCTTCGCCCACATGGCTCGGATGAGTCGCCGCCTCGTGGGCCCGGTCGCTCGGACGACGAACTTCATGAACCGCCGGCCGGCCGTTCGGAAGATGCTGGAGAAGACGCTCGGCATTACTGCGGAGCGGGACCTGCCGGAGTTTGCGCCCGAGCCGTTCGACGTATGGTTCCGTAAGCAGAAATGGACGGCAACCGGCGAGCGGGTCGTGCTCTTTGCCGATACCTTCCACAACTTCAACAGTCCCGGTATCGCCAAGGCGGCGGCCCGTGTGCTTGACAGGCTCGGCTTTCAGGTGATCGTCGCTGACACCAATGCGTGTTGCGGCCGCACGTATCTCTCGAAAGGGTTCATTCCGAACGCCCGCAACGAGGCCCTGAATACACTGAATCTGCTGTCGGAATACATCGAGGAAGGCCTGCCAGTCATCGGACTGGAGCCAAGTTGTATTCTGACCTTCAGAGACGAGTTTTTAGCGCTGCTTCCGAACGACGAGCGCGCACGAAAGCTCGCGGGGCTCTCGATGATGTTCGAGCAGTTCATCACGAAGATGTCGCTGGAAGGTCGTCTGGACAATGTCAGCTGGACGGCCGAACCCCGTCATGTGCTGCTCCATGGCCACTGTCATCAGAAGGCGCTGGTGGGTACCTCTGCAACGGTGGCTGCGCTAAGTCTCCCACCGAACTATACAGTCGAGGTAGTGGACTCGAGTTGCTGCGGCATGGCGGGGGCCTTCGGGTACGAGAAGGAGCATGTCGACATATCTCGCCGCATGGCCGAGCTGCGCCTCGCGCCGGCCGTTCGCGCTGCGGCTCCGGACACACTCATCGCGGCTCCGGGAACATCGTGCCGTGCTCAGATTCACGAAACGGCTTCTCGTGAAGCACAGCATCCAGCGGAGATTCTGCTCGACGCGATGGTGAATTAGGCCGGGGATGTGAAGGAAGGGAAATGACGAATTTCCGGCTGGATGCGGCTTGATGTGATCCGTCAAGGGCAGTCCAGCTGTAGTGGATGCGGATGGAGAATGGAGTTCAAGGTTTGCCGAAGCCGTCCGGAGACGCGCGGATCGCCTTGAAATCCATCCTCCAAACCTCACGTCCACATATCAGCGCTCACCGCTTCCAGACATTATTGGTCCGATCGATGTCGGGAAAACGAGCCTCCGGATCGATATCGACCCGCACGACCGGTGATGAGGTCTCCACATCGATCGAAGCCGTCCGCTTGCCATTCAGCCAGACCTCGACCGGAATGCGCTCGCTCAGTGTCGATCCGTCTTCCAACGTCAGTCGGAGCAGAACAGGCATCGGTGCATCTCCCAGGTCACGAACAGATATCCGGGTCGTGCCCTCGGACGTTGCTTCCACACTCTCGATTGATTGATCGAGTGTCCACGTCTCGAAATACCAGGTCCGCCAGAACCAGTCAAGGTCCTGTCCCGAGGCGCGTTCAAACGCATTGAAGAGGTCCTGCGGATAGGGATGGCGGTACGCCCAGTCCTGTATGAACTGCCTCCACGCTTGAATGAAAACATCTTCTCCGATTACCTCGCGCAGCGCCACGAGCACGGTCGATGGTTTCATGTAGGAGGCAACTACATACGCACCTGTGTGATCATGGAAATCCGAAGGGAACGTCATGGGCCGCTCAAAATCGGATCGTGCGATTCCGATGTACGTGATCTGGTCGTCGAGATGATGATTTCGGCCCGGATAGAAGTCCATCCGTGATTCGTTCTCATGGAAGGTTGTAAAGCCTTCGTCGAACCAGGTATAGCGCCGCTCGTTGTTGCTGACCACCATCGGCACCCACATGTGGGCCAGTTCATGTGCCGTAACGAAGTATAGCGCCTCGGAGCCTCGTGCGTTGTAGTCGCCCATGAGTGTCATCATGGGATATTCCATGCCTCCACCAATGATGTTGGCGCCTTCGACAGCGGTCATATGAGGCCAGGGATACGGAAATCCGGTATAGGAGGAAAGAAAAGCGATGATGTGCTGCTGGAACTCGGTCACATCCGCCCATAACGGTGCGGCCTCTCGATAGAGGGTGTTGACGGCCGCGTAATCCATTGTGCCATCGTTGTCGAGGTCGCCCACCGGCGTCCTGGCGGCCTCCCAGATCGATTCTCTTGTAGCGCTGAATGCGAAATCACGCACCCTGTCGGCGGTGAAGTGCCATGCGAGAATTTCGTCTTCCGTTGCCGTCGTAGCAGCCGATCCGAAAGTTTCAGGACCTACCACCTGGATCGGCTCATCGCTCTGATGTGCCTCTCTCATGCGGGCGAGTACGGGCGGCGCCAGCACCTCATCGGCATTTTCAAGAGTTCCGGTTGCCATCACGATCCAGTCACCCGGTACCTCGATGGTGACATCATAGTCTGCGTGCCCGGCATAGAACTCCGTCTGTCCTCTGAATGGAGCCGTATGCCAACCGTACACGTCATCAAAGACAGACATCACAGGATACCAGTACCCGATGAAGAACAGATTGTCGGCGTCGTATCCCATCCGTGCTCCCGCACCGGCCTGTGGGATATCAAACTCCCAGCTAATCTCAATTACACTTTCGCTTCCACTGCGGATGACCTGATTGGGGATGAGCGTCAGCTGCGTGCCTTGAACCACGTATCGAGAATAGGTCTGCCCTCCTTCGGGAAGTTCATCCCCATTGAGTGCCACGCGGTGAAGGTCGACTCCGCCCGTAACCTCCATCGGTTCGTTCCGCACGACGCCCTCTGCGTGGACGTTCTGGGTGAGTTCGAGGATGAGCCGATCGAGGTCGTGGGGCGAGTTGTTTTGATAGCGTATCGTGGCCTCTGCGGTAATTCTACGCTCGTCGGGATGGAGCCGTGCTCGGATTTGATAGGAGGACTCCTGGGTCCAGTAATCATCTCCCGGCACGCCGTCCATGGTTCGCGTTCCCCTTTCCGCGGCACGCTGGAACGGTCCAGGGACCTCGATGGGATTTGCGACCTGCCGGTCGAAACTGGCCACGGCCGGTATCTCCGCCGGAATTTCGGTCACTACAGGTTGCGTGGCAGTGCATCCTGTGATGAACAGGACGGCACCAAATAAGATTGTCAGAGCAGATCGAATGTGCATTTGCCGGGCGTCTTGAAATGAAAAAGGCCGTGCGATCCGAAAACCGCACGGCCAATATCCGTCATTCAACTGCTTAAAGTCTATCTCGCATGATACTCTGCCAGAAGCTGGGCACGATCCCAGAGCTCAAGTGCCGCCTGCAACTCGGGATCGACACTTTGATAAACGTCGAACCAGGCGCGGCTGCCATACAGCTCCTGCGCGATCCGGCCTTTCAGATAGGTTTCTAACTGTGGCCGGTACTCCCTCAGCTCGCGCCGGCTGATGACACCGTCACTTAGCGAAACCTCCTCTTCGTTAGAGGTCGCCTTCACCCCGTTCTCTTCCATGAACGAAATAAACTCATCCCACATCCGCTGCGAAACGGAAAACTGCGCCAGAAACTCCGGTTGCTTGTCTGTCCACGCCCGGCGAAGGTTGTTCTCGTTATCTGCGAACCATTCTCGACCGAATACGGCATCGAACCCGTTCCCGACGATCACGCGCATCGTTCCGGAGGTGTCACGCGGAACAACATAATCGGGCAGGACTCCGCCTCCTCCGAAGACGATACGCCCGTTTGCCGTCTTAAACTTCAAGCTGTCAGGTACCGAATCTGCGTACGCCACCGGATCGAAAGTCGACGAATCGTATCCATCGAACTTGCGCTCTAGATAGTCGGCCTGATCGCCGTCCTCATAAGGTGTCTGGATGAGGCGTCCCGACGGCGTGTAATAGCGTGCCACGGTCATCTGTAGGACGCTCCTGTCAGGCATTGCAAACTGATGCTGTACGAGTCCTTTCCCGAACGTGCGTTGCCCCACCACGAGTGCGCGGTCATGATCCTGAAGTGCTCCGGCCACAATTTCGCTCGCCGAAGCCGAGTATTCGTTCACCAGAACGATAATGGGCTCCTCGGTGAACTGGCCGCCGGGCCGCGAGCGGAATGTAGCGGCAGCGGCAGGATCGCGACCATCGGTGTATACGATGAGCTCCTTGTTGCCGAGCATCTCGTCTGCCATGCGCACGGCCGCCTCCATTATTCCCCCAGGATTCGACCTGAGATCAAGCACGAGCCGGTTCATTCCCTGGGATTTGAGATCGCGCAATGCATCCATGAACTCGTCGTAGGTGGTCATTGCGAAGCGATTGATACGCAGATATCCCGTTCGGTCGTCCACCATATAGGAGGCATCCACCGTGTACAAGGGTATCTCATCGCGCGTGATATCCAGCTTGTGCTGCCGCCCCGTAGCTGCGCGCTGTACAGTCATTTCGACGCTGGTGCCGACCGGTCCCTTCAGGCGCTCTCGAACCTGATCGGCTGTAAGGCCGATCGCCGATGAGTCGTTGATGGCAACGATTCGATCGCCCGCGAGGGCGCCAGCTGCTTCACTGGGTCCTTCACTGATCGTGGAGATTATTCGGGCCGTATCCCGAAGTACCTCAAACCAGATACCCACACCGCCGAACGATCCCTGATAGCTTTCCTGGATTTCCGCGATCTCGTCGCTACTGATGTACGTCGAATGAGGGTCGAGCGCATCGAGCATGCCTCGAATGCCGTCCTCGGCAAGCTTCGACGCCGATACTTCATCGACGTACTGCTGGTTGATGACCACAAACGCATCTTTCAACTTCCGCAGCTGATCGAACGTGTCGACGCCCGAGAGGGAAGACTCGAGACGCATCCCTACCATGGTACCTACCAACAGCAGCGCAATGGCGGGCAAAATATAAATTGAGCGAGATCGCATAGTCTGATTCTCTTCAATGACAGCAGGTCACGTGACCCTGCTAACATTATTGCGCCGAACGACGTTTTTGTTGCATCAACATATAAAAAGAGGTGCCTCTGTGCCATTACCATCAATTTCCGTTCCGCACGGCGCAGGCGCAAACAATCGAGCCGTCGTCCTTTCTTCTGCGCAATTGTAACCCGGCGGCTCCGACGTTCGTCCTCATTGTTAGATACACGAACTCAGCACTCCTCGATTCCTCACATGCTTTCGCCTCTTCGCCGGATTAAGCGGGATGACCAGGCCTGGTTTGATGATGTGGTCGAGGTGCATCAAGACGGATTATACACCTTTGCACGCTACTATCTCAGAGATGAGCACGATGCTTCCGATGTTCTGCAGGAGGTTCTCCTTCGACTCTGGACGCATCGCAGCAGCATCGAACGAGACAATCCCGGTCCCTGGCTACGCCGCGTATGCAGAAATGCGTGTGTCGATCGGTATCGGGCGAGGAAGGCGCGCATGCGTTTCGAAATATCGCATGAGGTGGCTTCGCTGGGAG
>CBFGXY010000128.1:0-5709 GCA_965652945.1 uncultured bacterium | reverse complement strand
ATCTCTTCCGGCAGGCCGAGCGTGCTGCCGCTGAGGCCGAACAAGCAGCCGACGAGGTCGAACTGCTGACCTCGATGCGTGCCATCAGCCACCTGGCTGATCTGCATATCACGCTGCTCGATGCGGACTCGGTCTGGTGGGACGTGCGAAGCGGAAGTGACATTGCGTTCGTCGAAGGGCCGTCGACCATGCAAGTCACGCCGGAAGATCCCATTCGCTTCTATGAGGTCACTTCCCGCGGAGGAGAGAAGCGACATTATATCGAAATGTACCGGGCTCGACTGGGAGCCGCCCTCCGCGTCGGCCAGCCCGAGCCAGCCCTGCTACGGCTCGTGAACCGAATGCAGGTAGCGCTGGTTGTGGGCATGACGATGGCGCTCATCCTCGCGCTTTTAGGCAGCTGGGTGGCGGCAAACCAGGTTACCCGCCCCCTGTTGGCCATTCGCGACAGTGCCCGGAATATCGCCTCGGGCAACTTCTCGGAGAAAATCCGTGTCGATTCCAGAGCCGAGGAGTTCCATGAAGTGGCTGAAAGCCTGAACCGGATGGCGGACAGCTATCGGGAGAAAATTGAAGACCTCGAACGCCTTGCCCAGCTGCAGAATGAGTTCATCGGAAATGTCTCGCACGAGGTAAAGAACCCGATTTTTGCCGTGAGCGGATATTTAGAGGCACTGGCCTCCGGCAACCTGTCTCCCGAGATCCGCAAACGATACGCCGAGAAGGGGCTCTATAACCTGGAGCGACTGAACAGCTTATTCTCGGACCTGATTGAAATCGCCCGGTTGGAGTACCGAGAAGATCTGCTTCGGACATCCGTGTTCGATTTGCAGGAGCTCATCAATGAAGTGGCGGAAGTCCTGCTTCCAAAAGCGGAAGCCAAAGACATTGAACTCGTCTACGCCAATAAGGAGACGTATGTGGAGGCGGATCGCAATCGCATCCGGCAGGTTCTCATCAATCTTATCGACAATGCCGTGGCGTACTCTGATGCCGGAGCGGTTCGGTGCCGCATTCGGCGCCGCCTCGACAAAGTGCGCATTGAAGTGGTCGATAACGGTCGAGGCATCAGTGAGGAGCATCTCGATCGTATCTTCGAACGTTTCTACCGCGTCGACCACAACCGATCACGCAAAAGCGGAGGCACCGGCCTGGGTCTGAGCATCGTCCGACAGATCATTCAGGCACATGGGGAACAGATCCATGCCGAGAGCACTCTTGGCCGTGGATCCCGATTCTGGTTCGAACTGCCGTACGCCGAGAAGCCGGTCGAAGAGGTTTCCTGAGCGCCTATTGAGCGGCCGTTTTGAGGTGTTGCTCTTCGCCGCGGCACCGGGTATTCATCACCGCTTCGGAACGTGGCGGCTCGGTGCCTGTAGATATTCCTGCCCAGATGATGGCAGAGGGTCATCAGACAAGTCTGGACACACAAGCCCCCGCGGGCACGTTTTCTATTCGTGTAAACTACCGGCGAACTGTGTGTTTGTACGCCGTTTATCCGATGTAATATGGCCAAGTCAAGAAAAAGCTCGAAGCGTCAAGATCCATCAGAAGCGCTTCCTGTCGCTGAACTCGACCATAACGGCAAAGGCATGACCGAGGTAGATCTGGAACCCCCTGTGGAATATGTCGGGGATCTGGAAATTGAGATGCTCGGCGTCGAGGACTTCGACCGGGAGACGCTTATCAACGTTTTCCGCACGATGCTCTTGTCGCGCCGTCTGGACGAGAAGATGATCACCCTTTTAAAACAGGGAAAAGGGTTCTTCCACATCGGATGTGCAGGCCATGAAGCAGCGCAGGCGGCAGTCGGTTTGTATATGAAACCTGGGCATGACTGGTTTGCCATGTATTACCGGGACCTCTGCATCAGCTTGATGCTGGGGCAGACGTCAGAGCAGGTGATGCTGGCCCATCTGGCGAAAGCGGAAGATCCGAATTCGGGCGGCCGGCAGATGGCTGAGCATTACGGGATCCGCGACCTGAATATCATCACATCTTCCTCGTCCGTCGGAGCGCAGTACCTCCCCGGCCTCGGCATGGCCATGTCAATGCAGCGCCAGGGAAGTGATGCGGTTGTGTATGCCTCGAGTGGTGAAGGAGCTACGTCTCAGGGCGACTTCCATGAGGCAATGAACTGGGCGGCACGTCTACAGGCGCCCGTTCTGTTTTTTGTTCAGGATAACAAGTACGCCATTTCGGTCCCTGTCACCGAGCAAACGGCCGGAGGCTCGCCGTACAAGCTTGCCGCAGGGTATGAAGGAGTGGCCCGTGCGCGCGTCGACGGTACTAATTTCTTCCGTGCCGCATCGGCTGCGCGCGCCGCAGTAGAGCATATCCGGTCTGGAAAGGGCCCGGTTTGTCTGGTTGCAGACGTGGTGCGTCTCATGCCCCATTCTTCATCGGACAACCACACCAAGTACCGGACGCCGGAAGAACTCGAAGCAGATCGTCTGGTCGATCCGATCGCTCAGATGGAAGTGGCTTTGATCGAGGGAGGTATACTGACAGAGGCACAGGCCAACGAGCTTCGCGACGAGGTCCATCAGGAAGTCGAGGAGGCAACGCAGTATGCAATGAGCCGCCCCGATCCCGCACCCGAGACCGCGGAACGATTCGTTTACTACGAGGGCAATCTCGACATTGACTTCGAAAAAGAGGGTACACGTGATGCGGGCGAGCCGGTGGTGATGATCGACGCCATCAATCATGCCTTGCATGAAGAGATGGAAGCCAATGACCGAGTTCTGATTTATGGTGAGGATGTCGCAGGAGAGAAAGGCGGCGTATTTACGGCGACACGCGACCTTACCGCCCGTTTTGGTCAAGATAGGTGCTTCAACTCGCCACTGGCGGAGGCATCGATAATCGGAACCGCGGTCGGACTGTCAGCCACGGGATACAAGCCCGTCGTCGAGATTCAGTTCGGCGACTACATCTGGCCCGCGCTGCAACAGCTCCGAAATCAGGTTGCATCGTTCCGGTACCGGTCCAACAACGAGTGGAGTTGTCCGATGGTGATCCGCGTGCCGGTAGGCGGTTACATCCATGGGGGCCTCTGTCATTCCCAGAACATAGAAGCCACATTCGGCCACATGCCGGGCTTCCGCATTGCCCTGCCATCGAACGCGGCCGATGCAAAGGGATTGCTCAAAGCTGCCATTCGGATGGAGGATCCAGTCTTGTTCCTGGAGCATAAGGCACTTTACCGCGCCGCCTCGGCTCGTACTGCCGAACCGTCATCCGAGTATTTCCTGGAGTTCGGCAAAGCCAACGTGGTCAAGGAAGGCACCGACATCACGATTGTTACTTATGGAATGATGGTGCACAAGGCCTTAAGTGTGGCGCGGGGTCTCGAGAAGGACGAAGGTGTCAGTGTGGAAGTGATCGATCTGCGCACGATCGTTCCGCTTGACATCGAGACCGTGTTTGAGTCTGTGAAGAAGACCAACCGGGCGCTCGTGCTGTACGAAGACCACGAGTTTCTCGGCTTTGGCTCGGAAATCGCCGCACAGATTTCCGACGCGATGTTCCAGCACCTCGACGCTCCGGTGAAACGCGTAGCAGGTGCTTTTACCCCAATTCCGTTCGCCGATCCGCTTGAGAAAGCGGTACTTCCTCAGGACGAGGATGTGCTGAATGGTATTCGGCGCGTACTGGAATATTGATCTCATTCGACATTTAATGGAAAGCCCCGGTCTCCGCGGAAACCGGGGCTTTTTCTTTTTGAGCCGGAGCCTGCCCGGCCATCATCCGACCGCAGCAGATCAGTCTGCCCAGGATATTTTACGGTGTGTTAAACGCCACTGAGCGCTTCATCCAGATCGACGATCAGGTCTTCGGCTTCCTCTACTCCGACAGATAGTCGGATGAGAGAATCGTGCAGTCCGGCTTTCTTTCTGGTTTCGGCAGGAACAGAAGCATGAGTCATCGTCGCCGGGTGCTCGATCAGACTCTCGACACCGCCCAGGCTCTCCGCCAGAGCGAAAACCTTCGTAGACGTCAGCACATGGAGTGCTTTCTCCTCGCTATCATCCTTCAGCGAGAACGACACCATCCCTCCGAAATCCTTCATCTGCCGGCGGGCGATTGCGTGGCCGTGACTCGATGCAAGACCCGGATAATGCACCGTCTTGACTTTGGGATGCTCATCCAGATACGCCGCGATTCTTCGTGCATTTTCGCAATGGCGCTGCATTCTCAGATGAAGGGTCTTCGTTCCTCTCAGCGTAAGAAACGCATCCATCGGCCCCGGTGCCGCGCCCGTACTTTTGATCTGGAAACGAAGTTTTTCATTCCACTCATCATCATTCGTGCAGATGACCCCGCCGATAACGTCCGAGTGCCCGCCAATGTACTTCGTCGAGCTGTGCATTACGAGATCCGCCCCCAGCGACAGAGGCTGTTGAAGATAGGGCGACGCAAAGGTGTTGTCGACGGCAACCGTAATGTCCCTGTCGACGGCGAGGTCACAGATCGCGGCGATGTCGACGATTCGGAGGAGTGGATTGGTGGGAGTTTCCACCCAGATCATCTTCGTAGACGGTCTCAGTACGGCCTCGACTGCGTCGAGATCGGTCATGTCGACGTAGCTGAACTCCAGCCCGAACGGCGCAAACACCTGATTGAAAATTCGTATCGTGCCGCCGTACAGATCATTGGTGGCGACGACATGATCTCCCGGCCGAAGACTTTTCAGAATCGCATCAATCGATGCGACACCCGAAGCAAAGCATATGGCGTTGCGAGCTCCTTCCAGCGCAGCAAGGTTTCCTTCGAGAGCCGACCGGGTCGGATTCGTCACGCGCGAATACTCGTGGCCAAGATGCTTTCCCGGAGCCTCCTGGACGTATGTCGACGTCTGATAGATCGGCGTCATAATCGCGCCGGTAGACGGATCTGGTTTCTGGCCCGCATGAACGGCGAGCGTTCCAAATCCGTAAGTCAATTCAACAGGTGTGGATTCCATCAATCGGTGTATCTGGTCCAGAAGAAAAGGGCCCGAGCCTGCGGTCAGACTCGGGCCTCAACTTACGCATTCTACAGTGCGATTACATATCGCCGTAACCGGCACAGTCGGAGATGACTTCCGCCTTCTCCTGCTGGTTCGTCTGAATGTAGGCCGAGAAGAGCGCCTGGCATATCGCATCGACGTTGGTGCCCACGAAGCCCACGTTGCCCACATTCTCGCTAACGGTGACCGTGGCCTCACCGGGGCCCGTCGTGGCGGAAGCAACCTCCTCAAATCCTACGACGAGGCGGGCCTGCAACTCACCTTCCTCACCCTCACGGGTGAACGTCCCTGAGACGTTTCCGCCTCCCACGTAAAACTCGGCCGGTACCAGTCCATCGACCGAGCGGGCGACGTCATCTCCGGCGCGGGCACTGGTGCCGGATACCGATCCTGTAAATCGGGTGCCTGGATCGCCGGTTACCTCGAAGCGAGCACCGGAAGACAGGTCGAGGGCCCGTTCCAGAGGCTCGATTGCCTGCTCGAAGTAGCTATGCTGCTCATCTACGAGCGCATCGATGGCATTCTCACGCTGTGTGATTTCCTCCCGGCTCAGGGACGGTCTCTGCGCACGCAGTTCGTCGTCCATCTCGTTTATAACGTCCCGTAGATCAACCGCCCGGTTGATAAACGCCGCGCCGAGGTTAAACTGAGCGGCCGGATAATGGGGATCGATCCGGACCGCTTCACGAAGATGT
>CBFGXY010000127.1:0-5710 GCA_965652945.1 uncultured bacterium | reverse complement strand
GTCGGATCCGCTGGTCCTGCGTGATCGTCATCTCGGCGATCGTCTGAAGATGGCCGGTAGGGGAGGAAGCCGACGTTTTCTTTCGTAGAAAGACCGCCAGTACGATTCCGCCGATGAGTATGAGCGCCGCGACGATCGGCCCGGCCGAAACCGGCGACGGAGATCGGGCAAGCTTCTGAGCGACGGCTCCCGCATCATCGGTTGCGACCTCAACTGGAGGCGTCGAAGTGGTGGGCATGATCTGCACGGCAAAGTACAGCAGCAGCAGACCGAGGCCGAAGAAAGCGGCTCTCTTTAAATAAGATGAGCCGGTGGGCGTATTGGCAGTTGGACGGGAAAAGTTGTTCTTCATCTGATGCCGTGGTGGTACGGGTTTCCGCCTTCAGGGGAAATGACCGCGATCTGCGGTCGTCCCGTACAAAGGCCAAAACAGTGCCACGGCCCGTGGATCAGATGAAAGCCTTGGTCCGTTTGCTCGAGGAGACGAGATTGGTGATGCGAACGCCGAACTGTTCGTCGATGACGACCGCTTCTCCTTCGGCGATCAACCTACCGTTGGCATATACTTCCAGAGGCTCGCCCACTAGTTTCTCCAGTTCGATGACGCTTCCGGTGGTGAGTCTCAGAACATCGGCCAGTGGTATGCGCCGTCGTCCGAGCTCGACGGTCACTTCGAGCTCGACTTCGGCGAGAAGCTCGAAATTGCCTCCATCGCCGCTGACGGGCGTAGTCGATCCTAATTCAGGGAATGCCGCGGGCGCGATCTCTGCTCTGGGCATGGAGGACTGAGCCTGGTGCAGGCTGGGCTCGGACAGCCGCGGGGCATCGAAGATATAGACCTCTGCATAGAGAGAGCCCAGTTCCGAATCGAGCTGTAGACGAACGATGGTTGCGGCGGTCGAAATTTCCGCGCTTTCGTCCTTAGAAGCGATGCGAAACTCAACGTCCGGCAACTTTATGTTGTCTGCGCCGAGTCGGCTGCGAAGCGCGCCATATGCCTGTCCGGCTACCTCCTCCAGCAGGTCGTCGGCGCCTTCATCCGTGGGCTCAAGGACGGCTCCGAGCATCGCCTGTGAGAACGTCGTGAGCCAGTGCGGACGCATCGAGATCAGGTAGCGTGTCTCATCACCTTCGCGCGCAACGACGTACAGATCATTCTCACCGGCCTCGACCGAAGCGGCTACAGATGGCGTTTCATCCAGAGCGAGTTGAACAGATTGGTCGCCGCCCAGGAGCGTCGTCAGAAACGTGGTGATTGCCTCTCGAGAGGCTTCCAGATATTGATCGAATCTATCTTTGCTCATCTTCCTCGAGTTGCAATTGAGGTTCCATGACGTCGATAATGCGCAGCGCCCGGTTCTTACCCGAACGGCCGGCTGCTACGGTAAACTTCTGACTGTCTCCCACGAAGACTTTCAGCGGTTCGTGTGTGCGAGTGTTTAATGGGATGACATCGCCTTCCCTGAGGTCCATCAGGTCGGGTAGTTTAAGGCGAGCTCGTCCTAACTCGGCGCGAAGTGCGACCATGACTGTTCGCACCGTGTCTTCGTACTGCTCGCGCACCTTCGGGCTGACTTCCGTAGTGGCGCTCGAGACCCACTGCTTCATCCCGCTTCGGCCCAGCATTCGTTCGAGCAGCATGTACGGATAGCAGATGTTGATGTAGGATTTCTGCTCGTAGATCGCGACCTCAAACGTGACCACGAGCGCTGCCTCCACCCCCGGAATGATCTGCACGAATTCGGCATTCGACTCGAAGGCGATCTCCTCAATCTGGATCGTGTGAACCTGCCCCCACGACTTTTCCAACGCCTCGAACGCCCGATTCATCACCTTGCTCATAACGCGGCGTTCGATCTGAGAAACCGGTCGGGGCTGCTTCATGAAAACGCCCTGTCCGCCAAAGAGCTTTTCAATCGTAAAAACAACGAGGCGCGGATCGAGCTCGAAAACAAAGTTCTGGTTCTGGTTCGTAACCTCCGCCACGTACAGCGCGGACGGCGGTGCACTCGACATCACGAACTCCGAGTACATCACCTGGTCTACGGCGCGCAAGGAAATGTCGACGATGGTGCGTAGCTGTGCCGAGAGATAAACCGAGAGCTCCCTCGCGAAGGCCTCATGTACGTGCGTCAACACGCGCATCTGGTCCTGCGCGAACAGCCGAGGCCGCTTGAAATTGTAAGGATTGATCCGCCGGTTGGCATCGGCGGCCATCATCGACTCGATTGCCGCGAAGTCATACTTCCCCCCATCATCCAGTTCATTTCGGACCTGGAGGAGGATATCAATCTCTTCTTGATTGAGCGGCTTTGCCATGTGGCGATGTATCGAGCTACTAAAAATCTGTTAAGCTATGCCTCCGTGGCGTCACGGAGAATGGGGCGGGACCCGTATAGCTTACTCTGAAGATTCGTACTAAAAACCCGCAAGCATCGTCAGATAGCTCCAAATCCGTGCCGCCATTCACTGAAGCACGAATTGAGTGAAGTAGAGGTGATCAACTTTGCCCTGCCCCAGGATCCGGTTTACGGCATCTCGAATGTCTTCTTTCAGAATTGTGCGTTTATCCAGCGCTGAGAGGTCTGCAACGGTCTGCGAAGCAAGTACTTTCAGGATGGAGTCCCGAATAACAACATTCTTGTCGTCAAGCTCGGCGATCACGTTTGCGGAGCTTGTTTCCATCGCAATGTCTATCAGCAGGAAACGTTTGCCCTGACTTTCGGCAGGATTGACGACGATGCCTTCGATCGTATAGAAGTCTCCGTAGGTCCGTCCATCATCATTTGAGGAGGATCCGTCCGAGCCAGAGGTCAACCGCACGCGCGTCTCGGAAGCGATCTGTGAGAGCTTTTCGTACTTATCAAACGCGATCCAGGCGCCCGCACCAGCGGGTAAAAGAATCAGCGGAATAAGCACAAGCCACCTCATGTGCCCTCCACGTTTCGCCTGATTGTCCGTTAGAGACTCGTCTGCGTCTGAATCGGCCCTGATATCGGATTGTTCTGCCATGTTTCCCAGCTAAAAAGTATTTCGACCCGCCTGTTCCGAGCTCTCCCTGCTGCGGTCGCATTAGATTCCACAGGTCGATGCTCTCCATATCCAACGGCCAGATACCGCGACGGTGGAAGGTGATCCTCTTCCTCGAGTAAAAACCTGACCACAGATGCTGCCCGACCTGACGACAGTTCCCAATTAGATGGAAACATCGCCGTATGAATCGGGCGATCGTCCGTATGGCCTTCCACAACCACGGACTCCACCGCTGTCCCCAGAACTGCCCGAATTCGACGGAGAACGACACGTGATTTATCGATCAGGTCGGCGGATCCTGATTCAAACATCACGGAGTCCGTGATCGTGACGTGTAGTCCTCTATCGGTCAGATTGAGCTGGACTTTATCGCTCAGACCTTCTTCATGCAGGAAGTCCAGGAGTTCTGCATACCGTTCAGCTTGCTCACGCGATTGAAACCGGTTAACTGTCGGTCGCGACGCCGGGGGCACCGCCGCATCATTAATCAGAATACTGGTTTGCCCCTGGAAGTAGCTAAGAGCCTCGGTAAACTTTCGGATCTCGACGGTAGACATCGACACAATCAGCACGAAAAAAGTCAGTAGCAGAGTGACCATGTCGCTGAATGTCGTCATCCAGAAGGGCGCTGACGGCGGGCCTCCAGAATCTTCCTCGTGATCAAGATCGAAGTCAGACATAGCTATGTGGCGTCAGGCGGCACGCGCTAATGGTTCCGGGCGGTTCTCGATAGCGTCATTCTTATTGCCATTCAAGAAAACGGAGAGTCGTTTTTCAATCATCGAGGGACTCTCGCCGCGAACGATTGCCATGATCCCGACACGAACGAGCTCACGAGATCGCATAATCAGTGTGGCCTGCGCCTTCATTTTCTCCGAGAAGGGCAAAAAGAACAGATTGGCCAGAATCGAGCCGTAGAAAGTGGTAATCAGTGCCACAGCCATACCTTTCCCGATCTGACTGGGATCGGTCAGGTTCTGCAACATTTGAATCAGACCGATGAGCGTTCCGACCATTCCGAAGGCGGGTGCGTAACTCCCCGCATTGGCAAAAAACCGGGGAAGGAACATGCGGTCCTTTTTCTCGGACGACATCCGAGACTTGAGGAGCTCGTCGATTTCGTTCTCCTCGATTCCATCCACGGCCATCTCGAGTCCGTAGCGCATAAATTCGTCATCCGATTCACTGATCCGTCGATCGAGAGCCAGCAGGCCTTCACGACGGGCAGTTCTGGCGAAGTCCGAAAAGTCTTCTACGTACTTCGACAAGTCGGGCGGGGTGAACGTAAAGAACGCTTTCATACCGGAGGGCAGCGACCGTAATTCCAGAAAGTCGTAGGTGACCATCAGAGCAGCGATCGTACCACCCAGCACGAGAATGGCCGACGGTATATCGACAAATGTGGTCCATCCATCACCAAACAGAATCGTTGCGGTGATGACGACGATACCCGAAACCAGACCGGTGACAGTGCTCTTCTCCATATTATGCCCCCGCGGATGCAGTCTTGTTATGCGAGATTTGAATCCAGCGGGCTACTATAAATGCGTTAGTTCACGCGGGTACGTTAGTTGGAATGTGATGCGTACATATTCTCCGGCTGAGCGTGGGTCTTGTCGGCATTGACATCGACCCTGAATCGCTCGATCAGGCGACCCATCTCGGTTGCCTGGGTGCTCATTTGCTCGGAGGTGCGGGCCAGGTCCGAAGTTGCGTGAGAGACTTCCTCGGACACTGTTGATATGGACTCCACATTGCGAGCGATCTGCGTACTGGTCACGGACTGCTGTTCGCTTCCTGCGGCGATCTGATCGATCATGTCAACCATCCCGTCGATTGCGCGAATGATATCGGTGAGCGCCTTGGCTGCTTCATCGGCAATCTGCAGTCCCTGCTCTACCTCGGTATCGCCCCGCTGCATGGATTCGACGACCTCGGCCGTATTGCGCTGGATGCGCGTGATCATGTCCGAGATTTCCTTGGTTGCAGCTGTGGTGCGTTCGGCCAGTTTTCTGACTTCGTCCGCCACGACCGCGAAGCCGCGCCCCTGCTCACCTGCACGTGCAGCCTCGATGGCGGCATTGAGTGCCAGCAGGTTCGTCTGATCCGCGATGTCACCAATCACACGAATGATTTCGCCGATATGGGCGCTGCTCTCACCGAGTGCTGTCACCTTCTGGGTCGATTCCCGTACGATTCCGGCAATGCGGCGCATGCCGTCGGTAGTCTCTCTGAAGGAGGTCTCGCCGTTCTGAGCCACCTCCGATGCCTGGCGTGCAGTCTCGTTGGCCTCGTGCGCGTTGCGCGAAGACTCGGCGATCGTGGCCGACATCTCCTCGACAGCGGCGGCCACTTCAGCGGTCTGATTGGCCTGCTCGCGTGCACCCGCCGACATCTCTTCGGCCGAAGAAGCTACATGGCGAGCGGCCTCTGAAAGCCGTACGCCGGAATGATGCACCTGTCCGATGAGCTGCGCCAGATCATGGATCATTACATTGATCTGCTCCATCAGGTTGCCCACGTCATCATCCCGTTCCGGATTGAGACGCTGCGTCAGATCGCCGTGCATAACCGCGCTGATCACCTCGGCAATCTCGCTGAACTTCTCGCGAAGGTACTCACGCTCTTCCTCGGCCTCGGCTCTGAGCTTGCCGGTTTCTTCCAGAGCCTCCGCCGC
>CBFGXY010000126.1:0-5729 GCA_965652945.1 uncultured bacterium | reverse complement strand
TTTGAAGTACGCGCGCCTCAACGAGCGGAAACGCGCATCCAGCAGTTGTCTTATTAAGTCGGCGCGGCCCCGCTCGCCGCCAAGATCCGTCCAGCCTGCCGCATTCTGGGCTTGAGCAAGCTCTGAAATCCTACGCGCCCGCTCGAAAAACGGAGTACCGCCCAGATCCTCGAACGTGTCATAGTCGTATCCCAGAATCAACATGACGTAGAAATCGATGACCGAAGTCAATGGATCATATTGCTCAGGATTATACGTCAGAGGCTGTCCCTGCGAGTAATTAAACTGAAAGTTGGGATCACTGAACTGGACGATGGTCGTGCTCTGAGACGTGCCGTAGATGGGCCGCCGGCTCGCCACCACTATTCGTCCACGGAATGAACTGAGTGAGAGTGCTTCTTCAACCGTGATCTGAACCGTGCAGTCGATTTGTTCAAATTCGGCGTAGCGATCATCGGTCCATGCACGCTCGTTGATGTACGCATCGATGTCGTTTCTGAGGTCGTTCAGAAATGTGTATTGCGCACCGCTCAGAGACCTGAAGTCGAGCGATACCGAGCAGTTGAGCTCCTGAGAAAAGACGGGAGCCGCAAAAATAGTGGCGAGAACGAGAAATATGAGCGTGCGCATTGTCTGAAGTCTTTTGCGGTCCTACAGAAGGTGAGAATTGGAGTTTCCTGATATCGAGAGGTTATAAGGCTGTGATTGTGTGTTGAGAGGAATAGGACCTTGCCTTTCGACGCATGACGTACCGTAGCCTCATACCTCTGGCCCTTCTGTTATTTTTCTGCGCGCAGACCATTGCGAGGGGGCAGTCTGCCGATAGCGGCGGCCGATCTGCAGGTATGGCCGGCGCGGGCGTGGCGATCGGGGCGCAGCCCTGGACCACGAACAACCCCGCTGCCATCGGAGAATTCGCCTCACGCGCGCTTGCAGTACAGACATCGCAGGGATATGGAATTGCAGAACTCAGGCAGGGAGGGCTTACGATAGTCTGGCCCACGAAGGCGGCATCCATCGCCCTGGAAGGCCACACGTTCGGATTCGACGCCTTTCGCACGACCACCGCGGGGATCACCGCCGCCCGTCGCATAACTGATTTTGGAGGAGGGTTGGTCGGGGGTGTGACAGTGGCACTCCATAATCTTTGGATCGATGGATTCGGAAGCACATCTGCGATAGGAGTTAATGTTGGATGGATCCTGACTCCGCGCCCCGGCCTGAGCGTGGGAGGCAGCATCGACAATGTGCTGGCCGGCACATGGGTGCCTGAGGAAGAACTTCGTCAGGTACTTCGGGTCGGCCTGGCGTACTTGACGACGGACGTGTCACTCGCTCTGGACATCGAAAAGGACCAGTTTACCAATGCATCGGCTCGTCTGGGAGTAGAATTCTCCGTGATGGATGCGTTCCAGGTACGTTCAGGTGCAGCAACGGCACCGACATGTATTGCTCTTGGAGCCGGCGTCAAAATAGCATCTATCGAAGTACATCTTGCCTCGGAACGCCATCAGATTCTGGGATGGACGCCGGCCGTCGCCTTGGCCGTCTCGTTCTGATCATGATCCGCCGTTTCGCCATACCGCTTGTGATATGGATGACTCTAATGAGCACCGTGGAGCTTCGCGCTCAATCCAGCATCGATGAACTGTTAGACATGCTGGCCGATGAGGACGTGGAAGTTGACGCCGACCGGCTCCTCGACCTCATGGACTCACCCATCGATCTGCGAACGGCAACGTATAACGACTTGATGCAGATACCGATGCTGGCCTCGAAAGACGCGTACGCCCTGATCGAAGCACGGGACCGCCTTCCTGATTTTGAAAACTTCGAACAGCTTGCCGCCGACGCCGCACTCGACAATGACACCGAAGTTTGGATCCGGCACTTCATCCAGGTCAACCCACCGGCGGTCGCCGGTCCGGCCGCTCCAAGTGTACGCGGATACATCCGAAATCGATTAACGCGCCGACTGGATCTCGGGCGTGGCTATGATAAACCATCGGAAACGACGACCTATCTCGGAGGACCGATCCGGCATTACCAGAGAATAAGACTTCAAGCCGGTCGCGTTGAAACGAATGTCACGTTCGACAAGATGCCTGGTGAGAAACGAGCATGGGACCCGGCTTCCGGACGACTTGGTTTTGCATTTGCATCTGCCTATATGCGACTGGAAAAACCGTCGAGCGCCATCCGCCGAATCGTTGTAGGTGACTTCGCGGTGGACGAGGGATTTGGACTCAGCCTCGGTGCCTCGATGTTCGGCGGAAAAAGCAGAGAACCGGTCCGAGGAATCGTTAGGAGCGGCAACGGCATTCGCGAGGTCGGGTCGTCGATGCGTACCTCATATAATCGAGGAGTGGCCGCCGCGCTTCGCCTTCGGGATGACCTGGATGTGACGCTGTTCGGATCGAGGAGATTTCGAGACGCTCGAGTAGACTCCGTCTTCATTGACGGTAGACTTGAGGCGCGGGCACGAGGAATATCTGGAACGGATCTGCATCGAACGGACAACGAACTGGGCCGCCGCCGATCGCTTCGAGAATCCTTCGGTGGATTCGCCATTCGATACACCCGTCGATCAGTATTTGTCGGGGCAACCGCGCATCATGTAGTCTACGACCCGCCGATTCGTCCTGCTGACAGAGATGATCTGGTTCTTATCTCTGAGTTTGGAAGGCAAACAACAGCGTCCGTCTATGCGCATCTTAAAGGAAATCACGTCTCTGCATTTGGCGAGGTCGCGTCAGCCAGAAACGGTGCCACTGCGACTCTAACGGGAGTTACATATGCCGCAGGCCAGGTTGAATCCATAATCCTTTATCGCCGCTACCCTGCTCACTACGACAATTATTTCGCACGGGCGTTTGGCCATCAGTCAGGCGTGAGCAGAAATGAAACCGGTATGTACTTCGGCATCAGAGCGCGTCTCTCACGGTCGATCACAATGCGCGCCTTTCTCGATGATGTCCGATTCCCCTGGCTGCGCTTCGGTCGGCATGTCCCCACGAGTTTGACGGACACCCTCTTCGACCTGGAATACAAACCTCGCCGGTGGTGGACAACCACACTGACGATGCGTACCAGGACCGAAGGAGTTTCATTCCAGCCGCCCGAGGGCAATCTTGTTCATCTTGCGGGCGAAGCCAAACGACTCAGCATTCGACTGGACCAACGCATAAGAACATCTCCGGAATGGCAGTTTCACGTTCGCCTCGAATCGATGCAGACGGACGGCACCCAGGTGCAACCTGCCTCGGGACACATCCTATTTCAAGAGGCGATCTGGCAGCCACACCGCGCAGTCTCGGCTTCGGCTCGTTTCATGTTATTCGACACCGATGATGCGGTACGAATGTACGTCTATGAACGTGATCTCGTCGGCGCCTTTGGAATGTTATCAGTAGGAGGACGCGGCCGACGCTCCTATGTGGCCTGCTCGATTGAACCGTCGTCGAGATATGTACTCCAACTCAAGTACGGCGCGACGGTGTTTTTTGACGCACAGACCGTTGGAAGTGGTATCGACGAGGTTCAGGGAAATAAACTACGCGAACTACGGCTTCAGTTTCAGATTCGCATATGACGCCAATCTTAAGCTGGATCCCATATTGCCGATTTCATGACTAAGTATACTATGTTACCAACGAGTAACGGCTCGCAAGTTGCGAGCCGCCGAGTTCCTGCACATGCCGAAGTTTGAATTCATAGGTTACGATGGTCGGCGGGCAAGGGTGCTGGTTGTTGAGGATAATGACGAAACGCTGCTACTGTTAAGGCACTTGCTGGCGGGCGTATATGATGTGGAGCTTGCTTCAGGTGTAACCGAGGCAAAAGATCGTGCAAATAAATCGAGGTTCGATCTGTTGATCATCGATATCAACCTCGGTGAGACCCTTACCGGAACGGATGTCCTGAAATATATCCGAAGTCTATCCGACCACATAAACGTTCCGGCACTCGCTCTGACGGCGTACGCCTTGCCGGGTGATGAAGAGCACTATCTCGCCTCAGGTTTTGACGCCTATCTGAGTAAGCCGTTCGCGAAGCGCGAGCTGCTTCAGATAACGCGCGCACTGCTCTTCCGGGATTCTCCGCTCAGCAGTTCCTCTAACGCGCCCGAAGTCAGTTAGAACAAATTGACTTCAGAATCTTCCGGCGATTGACGAGCTTCGACCTCCAGGACATTTCCTCGACCTGCTGGTCATCCAGAAAATACTCCCAGTCCTCGCCTTGTAGTTCGTGTTCGTTCAGGGCCGGGTTCAAGTATGCGATCCGCTTCAGCGTCGGTGCCATGCCCATCTGGTGCACGAACGTGATCCGGTAACCGCCACCCGATTCGGTCTCCTTCACCGACAGCCAATTATCTCCGCAAACATGACAGGAATAAAACTCCGACTCTTGTTCTGAATTGAGAATGTGCTGCAGGTCATCATCGCTTTCGACAATTACCTCCATTGGCACCATACTGCGGGTGCCACAAGCTTTACAGATGAGCCGCTCCATCAAGCGATTCCAGATGCTGATAAGGTCATAACGAGGCTCTCCTACGATCTCGTCGGTTGCAGGTTCACTTGTCGTCCCGCCCCGCTTTTCGCGATCGTCCTAACGCCACGAGGCCCGGATCCGTGAATCATCCCGAAGCGTGATGCCCCACCGCAGGTCGAGATCGGTCAGATGGAATACGCGAACGCGCATCCCGAGCCCGGCCGTAGCAGAAGAAACGTCGGCGCCGGATTCATCGATCGCCCTCAGTCCTTCAACGGCGCCAAAGGCATAGATCGCCTTGAGATAGAACGGAACAAGCACCGAACCATCGTCCACAAAGGTAATGGGCTGAATGACTTCAAGACCCAGCCGCCCGAAGGTACCCCCATCCAGATACAAATTGCGGTAGCCCCTTGGTACAAACGTGTCCAGGTTCGTCCGGATATTTGAGTTCTGAATCAGAAGCCCTGCATCCAGTTGCACCGATCCGTTTATGCGTGCCAGTAGCGGCAGGTACGTCCGCACGGTCGTGACAAACGTTCGTGCGGGACGATCAAACTCATCCCAGAGATCGATCCGAGACGAGGCGGAGACGATGGTGCCGGTGTTTGGAGCAAGATCCCGGATGTTCGCCTGTACCCGATACATTAGAAAGGCGTTTGGGCGAACTAAGGCCACACTTCGGTAGCTGCTCCTCTGATTCACGGATCTCAGCGTCCCCGACCGGTCGAAGAGGCGCTCCTGCTCAAAACTCGAGTTGAGTCCGAAGCCGAGACGGGTCGTGAACACGTTAGACTCGAGCGTAAGCGGGAGCGACATCGAGACGCCGATTCCCCGGCGTTCTCGTCCGATCCTGCGCACCTCGCCGTTCTGAAATTGTGCCAGCACCGTCGACGGCTCGCGGAACGCACGGAGTACGGGCACGAAGCTCCAGCCTCCGTACGAAACTCCAGCTGATCCCCAGAAACTGTCGTCACGGAAGTAGGCCTGTCCGCCATACGCCCAACGGTTGAGCGGATCGCCTCCTTCAACATTGATGCCCAGCCCGAGCCCAAGCTCCACCCCACCCGTCTCAAAAGAGTCGTCATCCAGCACAATGATCGGGCTGAACAGGCGCGGAGCCAGGTATCGGCTGGCGCGGTAGGTCCGAGATGGGATCTCCCCGACGTGCGTCCTTTCAGAAAAGCTACCTTCCGGTTGGATGCGAGTTACCGTGATCTCGTGCGGGGTGACAG
>CBFGXY010000125.1:0-5733 GCA_965652945.1 uncultured bacterium | reverse complement strand
ATCGTCCTGATCATCATCAACTACGCGACCGTTGTTACGGGTGAACGGCAGCGTTCTTTGAGCGCGGGTGCGGATTATCCGCTTCTGGAGGAAACGGAGCGTCGCGCCAATGAACAACTCACGCAGTATCAGGTAATCGACGAAGAAACGGGCCGTTATCGAATTCCGATCGACCGTGCAATGCAACTCATGGTGGAGGAGAGTGGTGCTGTCGATGGCTCCGTACAGTCTCCGTCCACTCAATAATTGAGCTGGTGAACCTCAGGAAGGGAAGTAGTAGTGTGATGAAAAGATATATGCGATATGCGTGTCTTTTTATCTGCCTTGGAATTTTGTCGTGGGCTACGAATGTACAGGCACAAGTAAGTGGCCAGACACACGAGGAGCTTACGGACATCGGCGTAGATGAGAAGCTTGGTGAGGTCATACCCTTGTCGCTGGTGTTTCAGGACGAGACGGGGAGAGACGTTCAATTGGCAGAGTATTTCGACGGGGAGCGTCCGGTTGTGCTCACGATGACCTATCACGACTGCCCGATGCTGTGCAACCTGATCCTGGACGGATTTACAGCTGCTCTGCGAGATTTCAGTTGGACTCCCGGGGATGAATATGAGGTCGTTTCGGTGAGCTTTGCCGCAGATGAAACGTCTGAGGTGGCGGCCCGCCAGAAGCGTCGGTATATTGCGGACCTCGGAAAAGAAGAGGCCGCAGCGGGATGGCATTTTCTAACCGGCGACGAGGCCTCCATTCAGCAGTTGGCCGATGCAATCGGCTTTCGTTTCAAGTGGATCGAGGATCGACAGGATTACGCTCATCCGGCGGTGGTAACTTTTTTGAGTGGGGAAGGGATGGTGTCGCGTTATCTCTACGGCCTATCCTATCCCGAACGCCATCTTCGGAATGCCCTGGTTGAGGCCTCTGAAGGGAAGATTGGTACGACCCTGGACCGGGTTTTACTCTACTGTTTTCAGTTTGACCCTGAGGCGAACTCCTACGTTCTACACGCGGTCAATCTCATGAAATTGGGCGGTTTGCTCACGGTGATCGTGATCGGATCCTTCCTGCTTGTCTTCTGGCGCCGCGAGCGCGGAAGGAAAATTGAAGGCCCGATAACCCACGACGCGCCGGCACTGTCGTAACAGCAGCTAAAGTAATGTTTGCACAAACCGTTTGGATGCCCGAGCAGGCGTCCACAGTCGCGAGCGACATCGACGCGCTTTTCTACTTTGTCTATTGGGCCAGTGTGATCCTCCTGCTGGGCATCGTTTTCACGGTGGCGTACTTCGTTTACAAGTACCGGAGAAGAAGTGCCCATGACAGACCGGAAACCGTTACGGAAAATAAATGGGTGGAGATCTCCTGGATCGTACTCCCGGCCATACTCGTGTTGATCATCTTTAACTGGGGATTCCAGGGCTTCGTACGGCTGACCGTGGCACCGCCGGATGCGTATCAAGTGAACGTAACTGCCCGTATGTGGCTGTGGGATTTCGAGTATCCTAACGGTGCCAGAAGTACCGGAGAGCTGCACGTTCCGGTCAATCAACCGGTAAGGCTGCAGATGAGCAGTGAGGATGTGATCCACAGCTTCTTTGTGCCCTCCTTCCGTGTCAAACAGGACGTACTGCCGAACAGGTATTCTGCAGTCTGGTTCGAAGCCACAAAACCAGGCGAGTACCAGGCCTTCTGCACAGAGTATTGCGGTACCCAGCATTCGACCATGCTGGCCAAGGTGATCGTCCATGAAGAGGAAGACTTCAATGAATGGTTGGAAAGTGCCAGCGGGATGGACGATCTTCCGCTCGTCGAGTTGGGAGAGACTCTCTTCAATCAGCAGGCATGCTTCACGTGCCATTCCACCGATGGCTCCTCGTCAATCGGTCCGACTTTCCAGGGTCTGTTCGGCTCGACGGTGACGTTCACTGACGGGACTTCCACAGAGGCGGACGAAAATTACATCCGTGAGTCCATACTCGATCCAGGAGCACGTATCGTGCAAGGTTACCAGAACTTGATGCCCCCCAGCTACGGAGGACTCTCCGAACGCGAGATCAACGGCCTCATCGAGTTCATTAAAGAGCTATAATTGCAGGCGCAGGCAGCCTGTACTGAAGCGTCGATATCATGACTACGCTAACCCAAGCATCACCCCCACAGAAGCAGCTCACGTACTTGAACCACGAGAAAGGGATCAAGTCGTGGCTCTTCACGCTCGACCACAAACGCATCGGCATGCTCTATTGCGTGTCGCTTGCGATTGCGTTCCTCGTCGGTGGAGTACTGGCGCTCCTTGTTCGGACCGAGCTGATCTCGCCTGAACAGACGATCATGAATGCGGATACGTACAATCAGATATTCACCATGCATGGTGTGCTGATGGTGTTCGCATTCCTGGTGCCATCCGTGCCCGCGATCCTGGGTAACTTCGTGCTTCCGATGCAGATCGGTGCCAAGGATGTGGCATTTCCGAGGATGAACCTGTCGAGCTGGTATATCTATGTGGCGGGGGTCGTTCTCGTTTGTATTGCGTTGATCGGCGGAGGAATAGACACCGGATGGACTTTCTATACTCCGTATTCGTCGAACGCCGCGGGCGACGGGGTGCTGTTCATGACGCTGGCCGTCTTCGTCATCGGGTTCTCGTCAATTCTAACGGGAATCAACTTCATTGTGACGATACACAAGATGCGGGCGCCGGGTATGACGTGGAACCGGATGCCGCTCTTCATCTGGGGGCTATATGCAACCAGTATCGTCCAGATTCTGGCGACACCGGTTATCGGTATCACCATGATCCTGCTGTTTCTCGAGCGGCTGCTGCAGATTGGAATATTTGATCCGGCGCTTGGAGGAGACCCGGTGCTCTTCCAGCATTTCTTCTGGTTCTACTCGCATCCGGCTGTCTACATCATGATTCTGCCGGGTTTTGGAATCATCTCAGAGCTGATCTCGACATTTTCACGCCAGCGTATCTACGGCTATACCGCGATCGCTCTGTCGTCGGTCGCCATTGCCATGCTTGGTTTCCTGGTCTGGGGGCACCATATGTTCGTCTCCGGCCAGTCGGCAATCGCCGGTATCATTTTCTCGCTGCTGTCCTTTCTAATCGGGATTCCATCGGGGATCAAGATCTTCAACTGGACGGCTACCCTATATAAAGGGTCGATCTGGTTGCAGACGCCGATGCTTTATGCCTTGAGCTTCCTGTTCATGTTTACGATCGGTGGCGTCACGGGCATCATGGTAGCGATCCTGTCACTCAATGTGCACGTGCATGATACCTACTTCGTCGTAGCGCACTTCCACTATGTGATGGTAGGTGGGATGTTCATTGCGCTACTGGGAGGGATGCACTACTGGTGGCCGAAGATCACCGGAAAGATGTACAACGAGACCCTCGGCAAGATTTCCTGGGCCCTGGTCTTCGTTGGCTTTAATGTGACCTTCTTCCCCCAGTTTATCCTGGGAACGCAAGGAATGCCGAGACGCTACTTCAGTTATCTGGATGAGTACACCACGCTGCATCAGCTCTCGACGATCGGCTCGTACATCCTCGGCGTCGGATTATTCCTGATTCTGGGGTATGCTATGCATTCGCTGTTCAGAGGCAAGAAAGCTCCGAATAACCCGTGGGGCGCGGCGACCCTTGAGTGGACGCATACGACATCTCCGCCCGAACCTCACAACTTCAAGCGGACACCTCTCGTTACGCGAGGGCCCTACGACTTTCACCTCGCTGATGACGTTTTCGGTGGGGGCAATGGTGCCGGTGACGGCGCGGCGACTCTGGAAAGTCCGCGTCCGTCTGAACAACGGCCTCACTGACGCAGAGCGATTCTCGAACTCGCACGTACTTAGATAAAATCAGATGGCGACGTATCCGGCGACAACCACAGCAGGCGATCGTCCTGCCGACCATCCTCGCGCTCACCCTCCACACCTGCAACACCACTTTGTCTCATCGGCTCAGCAGTTCGATGCGGCTAAGTTGGGAATGTGGCTCTTCCTCGTCACGGAGATTCTTTTTTTCAGCGGGATGTTCGTGTCGTATGTGGTCTTCCGATCACTGCATCCGGAAGTGTTTGCGCATGCGAGTACGCTCCTGGACTGGCGTCTCGGCGGGCTTAACACGATAATCCTGCTGTTCTCGTCGTTGACGGTTGCGATGGCAATTCGGTCGATACAGCTGGATGACAAGAAATGGCTCGTCCGCTACCTGCTCATCACCCTTGCCTGCGCGCTGATCTTCCTGGTCGTCAAATATTTTGAGTACGCCGATAAGTTTTCGCACGGCATTTTTGCAGGTACCGCGTTCAATCCCATTGGAGAGTATGCCGCATTCAATGTGCCGTATGCCTCACAGTTTTTCTCGATATACTTCGTGATGACGGGAGTGCACGCCATCCACATTTTTATTGGTATCGGTATCCTGTCTCGGATGACGTATCGGGCGATAAAAGGGCACTTCAACCGAGAATGGTATACGCCCGTCGAGATGGCCGGGCTGTACTGGCACCTCGTCGACCTGATCTGGATCTTCCTCTTCCCTTTGCTTTACCTCGTTTAAGCAAGCACCTAATTCCTTAGATAGTTTCCGACACGATGGCACAACGTGGATCTGAATCCCAGGAGCAGCACGGGCACCACATCATCCCGCGTAAGACACTGTTATCGGTCTTTGGTGCGCTCGTTTTCCTGACCATTTTTACGGTTATCTCCGCTCAGTGGGATCTGGGCCCCTTCAACGTACCTCTTGCGATGGTCATCGCTACGTCCAAGGCGTTGATGGTTATCATGGTGTTCATGCAGTTGAAGTATGACAACCGCGTCAACGCGATGGTCTTTTCGATCGGTGTGATTTTCGTACTCCTTCTCCTGTCCGGGACGTTGTTCGACATGAAAATGAGGGGAGATGTGGGTCACGTCTCAAAAGAGACGATCTCCGATCAGCAGCGTATGGAAGAAGAGCTGCGTGCTCGTGATCCAGGTCCGGGCGGTCCGCTGTCGGTGCCTGTAGAGCAATTGGAAGGCGGCACCGAGTAAAGAGCTCGCAGGGTGAGATTCGCGGTATCCAAGTTTGAGGAAGTAGACGAATGCTGCTGAGATAACACGTTTCGGAATCGTTGCTGCTTCGTCCCTTCCGCTGTCGGTATCCTCACAAGGAAGCAACGGGCAAGTCGAGCTGAGACCGAACATGAGTGGCAGTATCCTCATCATGCTCCTATTAGGCCTGCCGATTTTGTTCTTTATGATCGTCTGGACGGTTGGGACAGTCATCAGATTGACATATCCCGAACGGCCGGCGACGTACGAGATCGATCAGGTATTGCTGCGCCGCCGAAGGGCACTTTCGGGTAAGGCCGTGCCGGTAGGCGTGCGCGAGATCCGAGAGGATTACCGATGGCAGCGAAGTGAAGCGAGACGCATCTCCTACCACTATTCGGGCTTCCCTCAGCAGCGAGTACCCGACAATTGGATCGACGATCTCTATCTACGTCGAAATTAAATGATCTAGGCGGACAGCCTCGCTATCCGATCGATCAGATAGGTTGCGAGCGCATCTCCACTTCGACTCCGGGTTGTTCGTACGTCTGACTCGTTTTTCTGCAAATGTCCACTGACTACCTTGATGATCGCAGTGGGCACTCCGTGAGTCGCCGCCACATACGCCACGGCATATCCGGAGGAATCAATGTAATCTGCTATTCTCTGCCAGTACGTCTGCTCCTCGCC
>CBFGXY010000124.1:0-5778 GCA_965652945.1 uncultured bacterium | reverse complement strand
CAGGACAACTCGAGCACGTGGCGCCACACCGGTGCACTGCTGGGACGTCTGCACTTCCTATATAACAAGCGCATCAGCCCGTACATTCAGCTCGGCGCGGGGATGACCTTCGGCGAGATGAACGGTAGCTGGGAAAGCGGCTTCACACCGATGGCCGGACTCGGTTTCGACATCGCTCTGACCGACCGCTTCGGTCTCTTCATCGAGAGCAATCTGATTGCATCGATCGATGACGCCGCGCTCGACCTGAGCGACGCCGAAGACGATATGGACTGGCTCGGCTTCCTGGGTGGCGGCCTCCGCCTGAACTTCCGCAGCCCGTTCACGGCTGTCCAGGTTCTGGCGCTTGAGTGCCCGACGGAACTGCAGGTTGGCGAAACGGCCACCTTCAGCGCATCCTCGAACCTCGACCGCGCCACTCCGCCGGTTGAGTTCCGCTGGAACTTCGGCGACGGCACTACCGCTACGGGCGAAGTCGCTACGCATTCGTTCTCGACCGCAGGAACCTACACGGTCAACTTCACGGCATCGAACCAGGGCGGACGTGGAACCTCCACGCGCTCCTGCACCGTCACCGTAGTTCGTCCGCCGGAGCCTGCAGAGATCGTAACGGTCAACGCAAGCCCGCAGAACTTCGACGTCTGCCAGCCGACCACCGTCCAGTTCTCGGCTAATGTCCGCGGCGATACGCCGATCGACTACGCTTGGGACTTCGGTGATGGCGAGACCGGCACCGGCGCTAACCCGACGCACACCTACAGCGAAGCCGGTACGTACACCGTCACGCTGACCGCGTCGAACGAGTCGGGACAGACCTCGCGTACGCTGACCGTCCGCGCCGAAGAGTGCATCCCGGCGATCTGCACGGAGATCACGGAAATGAACTCCGCCTTCTTCGCACGCAACGCCAGCACGCTCTCGAGCGAAGCACGAGCAGCACTGCAGGAGAACGTAGAGATTCTGCTCGAGTGCTCGAACCTGAGCGCACGCATCGAAGGCTATGCCGCTCCGGGCGAACGCAATCCGCAGCAGCTGTCTGAGGATCGTGCCCGCGCAGTCGAGCAATTCTACCTCGATGCCGGCGTGCCTGCCAACCGTCTCGACGTAACCGGCCGCGGCCAGGTAACGGGAACGACGACGAAGAAGGAAGGCACCAGCCAGTACCGCCGCGTCGACACCATCCCGGTGCGATAAGCGACTGAGCTGATCTCAGCCAGTAGTACATCAGCGGGTTCGTCCGAAAGGACGGACCCGCTTTTTTTGTAGTAGGTGCAGTCGAGAGACCGCGAGGTGGTTGCGTTTCTCACACTTATGAATTCTTGAAAGGAGCAGGCCCCCTTCAAGAAGAGGCGCGTCCACGCAGGTTAATTGGTAGGCCAGCGAGAATACCAAGGGCTTTGTATTTCCGCCGATGAGTCAAGCCGGGCTGATGTGCGACGCCGGATCGAAGTATAGATCGCAGAATTAAGTACTGTCTCGGCCCGCAGTTATCCGTTCTGTTGGAATACAAACCTTAGCGGGGCGAAGTCGTATCCGAGAGCGTAGAGATCAACGTTGATTTAGAATTCCGCACTTGACCTCCGCGAAGGTGGCTTCCAACTCACTGTCACGGCATCTCGCAAAAGAACTCAAGGAGCAGGCTGCTCGCCTTGGCTTCGAGGCATGCGGAATATCACGCGCGCAGCAACTCGATGAGGAAGCGCGGCGATTGGAGGCGTGGCTCCTGGACGGACGCAACGCGTCGATGGGATGGATGGAGCGAAACTTCGACAAGCGGATCGATCCAACAAGGCTGGTCGATGGAGCGAAGTCGGTGGTATCGGTCCTCCAGAGTTATTATCAGCCCATCGAGCGGCCGGAAGTTGAGGGACTGGCAAAAATCAGTCGCTACGCCTGGGGCGAAGACTATCACACCGTCCTGAAGGAAAAGCTTTTCGAGCTCTACAACTGGCTCGATGAACGTGTCGGGGGGATCAGTGGTCGGGCGTTCACGGATTCGGCTCCGGTGATGGATAAGGCCTGGGCAGCTCGCAGTGGTTTAGGGTGGATTGGGAAGCACAGCAATCTGATTAACCGGCGGCTCGGGTCGTACTTCTTCATTGGGGAACTGATCGTAGATGTGGATCTTGCCACGGATGATCCGGTCCAGGACTATTGCGGATCGTGCACCCGGTGCATCGAGGCATGCCCCACTGATGCGATCTACCAGCCATACGCAGTAGACGCGCACCGATGCATCTCCTACCAGACGATCGAAAACCGTACAAGCACGATCCCCGAGGAGATGCACCATCATTTAGAGGGATGGGTATTCGGCTGCGATATCTGTCAGGAGGTCTGTCCGTGGAATAAGTTTAAGAAGACCACGAACGAGCCGCGCTACCTTCCACGCGACGGCATGGTTGACACGACCCTGGACCGCTATCAGGAAATGGACATCGAGGAATACCGCGAAAGGTTCAGGCGCACGCCTGTGAAACGCGCCAAGTTCGACGGTTTCCAGCGAAACGTGGATGCGGCGAAGCGCGGACGCTCCTCCTAACCCCGGGTCTGTCATCGCGAGCCGATGCTGTCTATCGGCGTGGCGATCCATTGGATAGTCGCTCTCGGCTACCTCTTGATGGCTCGCGACGTCGCAATGACAAATACGACGACCCGCTCCTCCACCCCTTTTGTCATCACAAGCCGATGCTGTCTATCAGCGTGGCGATCCATTGGGTCGTTGCTCTCGGCTACCTCTTGATGGATTGCGACGTCACTGCGCTCCTCGCAATGACAAATACGACGACCCGCTCCTCCACCCTTCTGTCATCGCGAGCCGATGTTGTCTATCGGCGCGGCGATCCATTGGGTCGTTGCTCTCGGCTACCTCTTGATGGCTCGCGACGACGCTGCGCTCAGTGCAATGACATAAAAGGTAGGGACGCGTGTCCCCACGCGTCCGCCCACCCTTACGTGTCATCCTGAGGAAGTGCCGGCCATGCCCCTCTACGTGTCATCCTGAGGAAGTGCCGGCTGCCAATGTGCGGAGGTGCTGCAGAGCGTGTTCGGCACGACGAAGGACCTCCCAGCGTCAACTCAGCAACGGCCACTTTTTGTCATCACAAGCCGATGCTGTCTATCGGCGAGGCGATCCATTGGGTCGTTGCTCTCGGCTACCTCTTGATGGATCGCGTCGTCGCTGCGCTCCTCGCGATGACGAGTGCGACTACCTACGCTTCAACCGGGCCTCGACCCTCACCCTCCGGACGCATTAGCGGAAACAGAATCACATCCCGTATCGATTCCTGGCCCGTCATGATCATGGTCAGTCGATCGATCCCAACACCCAGCCCGGCCGTCGGTGGCATCCCATACTCAAGCGCGCGTATGTAATCCTCATCGATCTGCATCGCCTCATCATCTCCCTCAGCCCGAAGGCGCGCCTGATCCTCGAACCGCTCCCGCTGATCGATCGGATCGTTGAGCTCACTGAACGCATTACAAATCTCCTTACCGCTGCAGATCGCCTCAAAACGTTCGACCAGACCCGGCTTCTCGCGATGCTTTTTTGCCAGCGGCGACAACTCGACCGGATAGTCCGTAATGAAGGTCGGCTGGATCAACTTCGGCTCCACAAATTCGCCAAACACCTCATCGATGATCTTCCCGCTGCCCATCGTATCATCGATCTCGAGTCCCAGACCCTCTGCCACGGCAGCAATCTCGTCACGCGACTTCCCGTAGAGATCCTGCCCTGTGGGTTCGCGAATGGCATCGAAGATCGGAATACGACGCCAGGGACGCTTGAAGGAAATCGTATGTCCCTGATACTCCACTTCGGTGGAACCGTGTAATGCCAGCGCCACCTTCTCCGTCATCTCTTCCATCAAATCCATCATCCAGTTGTAGTCCTTGTATGCGGCATACAACTCCAACATGGTGAACTCCGGATTGTGGAAGCGGCTCAGGCCCTCGTTCCGAAAGTCTTTGGCGATCTCATACACCCTTTCAAATCCCCCCACGATCAGCCTCTTCAGATACAGCTCGTCCGCGATACGCAGATAGAGCTTCATATCCAGCGCGTTGTGATGGGTTACGAAGGGCCGTGCGGTTGCACCGCCGTAGACGGGTTGAAGAATCGGCGTCTCCACTTCGAGGAAATCGCGGGAGTCGAGGAAGTCGCGGATTGTGGAGATGAGCGCGGCGCGCTGCTTGAACACGTCGCGCACCTCCGGATGGAGGATCAGATCAACGTAGCGCTGGCGGTATCTGAATTCCTTGTCCGTGACCTCATTATAGACCTGATCGTCCGCCTCCTTCACCACCGGCAGAGGGCGCAGCGACTTGGCGAGCAACACGACACGGTCGGCGTGCACCGTTACCTCGCCCATCCGAGTGCGGAAGACGTGTCCTTCCACGCCTACGACATCTCCGATATCAAGCAGCTTCTTGAAAATCTGATTGTAGAAACCCTCCTCAAGGTCATCCCGGCGCAAATACACCTGGATCGTGCCGGACTCATCCTGAAGATCGAAGAACGCTGCCTTCCCCATGATTCGCTTCGACATCATGCGCCCGGCGATCTTGACCCGCCAGTACCTTCCCGCCTCCTCATCAGGAGCATGTTTCTCATCATCGAATCCCGAAACGATCTCATGAGTGGTGTTCTGGACCTCCCATGAGAATGGATAGGGCTCGATTCCGGCCTCACGCAGCGCGGCGAGTTCTTCACGGCGCCGGAGTTCCTGCTCCGATAGAGTGCGGTTCATCTGAAAAACGGTGAGTTAGGCAGAGAAGATTAAGCCCATAACCACGCCTGCCCTCGGCACCCGTTCCGGTGATCACAGAATATTGGGACAGGGCGCCGGTCAGTCCAGATGACCAACTTCGCGGGCAAAGTACTCGATGATGGCCAGGCGGATCAGCTTCTCCTGATCTTCCACGGAGAGATCCGGAGCCGGATCGGCTACACGCTCCCAGATCCACGCTCCATCGTCTTCCATTCCCACCTGTACGTACGCTCCCAGGGAGGCAAACGCGGCGAACGTGCCCTCCATGATCAGGTCCTGTTTCCTGTCCTTATCAAGCTCAGGCTCGTATCCCTGCCCGCGTGTCTGAATACCGATCAGAAACAGCACCGCCTCGAGCGTGACCTCATGGTCAAATGATTGCTGCAGCCATCGACAGATTTCATCCCACTTCTGATTCGTTTCCGGCCCGTACTCTGCGAGAAGTGCAACCAGATCAGGACCTTCGGAACCTGGGCTTACTGCATCCATTCCTCGGCCTCGACCACAAGTGCTGCGTGGTGCTTATGCAGCAGGCGTACGATGGTCCCAACCAGAAGTCGGAGCCGTGTGCCGCGCTCCTGATTGCTCACGAGGGACGTCATTCGTTCGGTGCCCTCTTCCAGCTCATGAATCGCCTCCGAGAGCGCATACCACCACCGCGACTCATCATCATCGGTCTGAACCGGTTTCTTTGCACTCATATCGAGCATGCGTCGCCCCTGGTCGCTGAGCGCTCCTTCCAGAAGGCCCTGCACGGTCGTGAGCTCCGAAAGCAGACGCTGCAGCTTCATGTTCTGAGCGAGCGATATCGATGCCTCGGCGACCAGCAATTCACGCTGGCGGACTCGTTTGACCGTCTGGAGGCAGGCAATGATGATACTCTGGAATACAACGCTGTCCCGTTGCTCGTCTGCCAGTAGTTCGGCCAGACGGTCGACTATGGTTGAGTCTTCCTGAACTAACTCGGTAGTGCCGAGATTCATTTCGGTTACCCCGGATTTCGTGC
>CBFGXY010000123.1:0-5837 GCA_965652945.1 uncultured bacterium | reverse complement strand
GACGTTCTATGGAGGTTTTATTTTTGCTGGTATCGCCATTGCCTGGTATCTGAAAAAGAAGGATGTTTCGGTGGGAGCGTTCGCCGACGCAATCGCACCGAATCTCATGCTGGCCTATGGCATTGGCCGAATTGGATGTTATCTGGCAGGCGACGGCGACTGGGGGATCTGTTCGGCCCTGGCAAATAAACCGGCCTGGATCCCAGCCTTCCTGTGGAGCGAGACGTTCCCACGAAGCATCCTTGGAGCCAACGCAATGGCCATCGAGAATTGTCCCCCGTGGGCGGATGGGGTATATCCTACGATGCTTTATGAGTTTGCGATGGCGGCCGCGCTATTTGGAATCCTGTGGGCGTTCCGGCGCCATAGCTTCCTGAACGGATGGCTCTTTGGACTTTACCTGGTATTCAGCGGGATCGAGCGATTTCTGATCGAGCAGATTAGAGTCAACGTCGAGATGACGATCTTCGGAATCACGATGACGCAGGCCATGCTGATATCCGCACTGACCGTCATTGCCGGCGTGATACTGTTGGCTTTTCTGACGCGCAAGCGGATCGACGATCCGGCTGTCGAGGCTAAGATAGCGGCGGCTAAAGAATAGATGGACCGCGGTCTGGTTCGATATCTTCAGCAGGCGGTAGAAGGGATTCGGGACTGGGAATCCGAATCCGGCCCTTTCGATGTGCATCCTGCGACGAGGGTCGATTCGGAAGACATGGAGGAAGCCCTTTCTGAACTCACGGAACGTCTCAGAGGCAACTATCCGTTCTTTCATTCGCGTTATGCGGGGCAGATGCTTAAGCCCCCGCATCCGGCGGCGATCGCGGGCTACCTCGCGGCGATGCTGATCAATCCGAATAACCACGCTCTTGACGGCGGCCCGCCGACCTCTCGGATGGAAAAGGAGGCCATTAGAGATCTTGCGGCCATGGTGGGCTTTCCGGAGAACAGTCTTGGACACCTGACGGGGGGCGGAACTGTTGCTAACCTGGAGGCCATCTGGGTTTCACGCGAAATCAACCCGGACAAGTCCGTAGTCTATTCGTCCAATGCCCATTATACTCACGCCCGGATGTCTGCACTTACCGGTGTTGCTGCTCGCTGCATCGGCGTGAACGAAAAGGGCGAATTGAGTCTCGAAGATCTGGAGGTCGAGCTGCAGAAGGGGGATGTTGGACTTGTCGTTGCCACTGCCGGCACAACCGGAGCCGGGATCGCAGATGACATTCCAGAGATCATTCGACTGTGCCGCGCTCATGACGTACGGGTTCACGTTGACGCTGCCTACGGTGGTTTCTTCCGTTTACTGACGGAGGATGACTCACTCTCGCGCGTGACGGCCGCGAGACTTTCCGCCATTTCAGATTGTGATTCCGTTGTGATCGATCCGCATAAGCACGGACTGCAACCGTATGGATGCGGCGCGGTGCTGTTTCGGGATCCTACTGTCGGAAGGTTCTATAAGCACGATTCTCCCTACACCTACTTCACTTCGGATGAGCTGCATCTGGGAGAAATTAGTCTGGAATGCTCTCGGCCGGGAGCCGCAGCAGCCGCGCTCTGGCTTACTCTGCGACTGATCCCGTTGGAAAAGGATCGCGGCATGGGGCCGATCCTCAAGGCATGCCGAGAAGCGGCGATCACATTTTCGTCCGAGATCAATTCCGGCGAATTGTTTCAGGTGTTGCATCGACCGGAACTGGACATCGTCACCTATTTCCCCGCTGTTGAACGCGTCTCGGAGGTCGACCGTCTGAGTGAAACGCTGTTCCGCCGGCTCATGAATGATCGTTCAGACCCCGTTTATCTGAGCCTGTTGACGGTAGAAGGAAGCGATCTGGCCAGGCACGGAGTTGAAGAGGATGCTCCACGTGCTCGCATCTTGAGGTCTGTATTCATGAAGCCGGAGCATGAACATGCTGCCTGGCACCTGGCTCAAAGGATCAAATCTGAACTCGAACGAATCGGTGCGCAGGCGTGAGGGATGAGCACACAACAGTACCGATCGTAGGCCGGCACCCTGTGAGGGAGGCACTCGAAGACAGGGATCTTGAGATCGAAAAGGTGTGGCTAAGGCAGGGGATGCGAGGACCTGTAGTAAACGACATCCGTCGACTCGCGAAAGACCGCGGTGTGCCTGTCCAATTTGTGCCGGAAGCCCGACTGAACAGCCTTGCTCGCGGTGCCAATCACCAGGGGGTGGCCGCACAGGCAGCTCCAATCGTCTATCAGGAGCTGCACGACATGATGGCCTCCATCGCCCAAACCACTGACGATGTGAGACGGACGAAGCCTCTGGTGTTGATGCTCGACGGCATTCAGGATCAATACAATTATGGAGCGATCCTGCGCAGTGCGGCGGCTGTGGGAGCAGCGGGGGTCATTGTCCCCAGGCATGGAGCAGCGCCTATTTCAGCAGTCACGATCAAGGCATCTGCAGGAACCGCCGGTCGTGTTCCGATCTCCAGGGTCACCAACATTGCAGATGCGATTTACCAACTAAAAGAGCGCGGCTACTGGGTAGTGGGCGCGTCCGGTGGGGCTGATACGTCGATGTGGGAAATGGACTGGGATCGGCCGCTTGTACTGGTGATTGGTGCGGAGGGGAGGGGCCTCGGAAAGCGGGTTGCGAGTGAGTGCGACTATCTCGTGCGGATCCCCATGAGCGGCGAGGCAGAATCGCTGAACGCGTCCGTGGCCGCCGGTATCCTGATGTTTGTAGCCGCCGGAAGTGGACACCGTCCGGGCTTGAGTTAGCGAAAAGTAGCCTCCCCTCAGGTTGGCGATCGGTCACTCTATAGACCGGCTGCCGGCACCTATACCACTACTGCAGAATTATCCGCTGGAGTGTGGGCGGCGGTTCAAGCCGTAAACGATCTTGCGGATTGTATCGAATTGCAGATAAGGATGCTGGTTGCGCAGCTCACTGATTGCGTCGTTAGCCGATACCTTACGCGCGCGAAGTTCTCTGAACTGTTTTCGAATCTGATAATCCCGAACGCTTCTCTCATTCAGAAGGTTGTGCTCCGAAAGGACATGGAACACGTCGTCACTGATGATTTCGGGTAACGGATTCGAGCCGTAGCTGGAAGACATAGCCTGCGATTTTATTCAGACAGAGGAGGAGTTCTCTAACCCTTCGGTTTCCTCGCGTACTGTACCGAATGGTATCTTTGGACTCCAGTTCTCTTGAACGAATCGTGATATGTCGGTGGCGAACGGTCGGACTATCGGTACGAGTCGCGACTCTGACGCTTAGAGTGATTGGGATTCGACCGACTCAGAATCCAGAGCCAGAAAATCTCGGGGCCGTGAAGCCTGTAACAACATGCAGATAGCCCCCGTGATCACATAAATGATAAACTGAGCGGCATGTGTTAAAAACGCGTAGGATGCTGCGGGACTGCGGTCGACATCAAAAAGTCGGACAAGTGTTTCGACTGTGATGTAGTGGTACGAACCCGTTCCGCCCGGCGAGGGCACTACCACGCCTAAAGATCCCAGCACCATGATCGACCATGAATCGATCAAGTTCAGGGCGTACTGGACATCCATAGACAGCATGACAAACGGGATGTACGCCGCAAGTGCGTAACAGAACCACATCGAGACCGTCAGTGTCGCGATAAGCAATCGTTGCGGAGATCGCCGGATTGTCGCGAAGCCGTCAGAAAACGACCGGTAGGCCGGCTTCAGCCGAGCCGTCCAGCGAATCATGGCGATATCAGGTCGGGTCCGGATGAGCCTGCGGAATGTCGCCAGAAGCAACACACCTACGACCACGATCAGAACAGTAACGCCCAGGATCCACCAGCCGGACGCCGATCCCAGCGGCGTAACGATCATCTCCTGGATGATCCCAAGGCGCTCCCACAATAGGATGACGACGCTGGCAATCGCCACCAGGAGCATGACCATGTCGAGCACCCGCTCAGCAACCACGGTCCCCAGGACGCTTGAAACGGGCATCCGAGTTCGCGACGCCAGATTAACGGTTCGAGCAACTTCACCAAGGCGGGGCGCCGCATAGTTCACCATGTATCCAATCATGAGCGAGTAAAACGCGGCTCGGACAGTTGGAGCGCGCCCATCGGACTCTTCCGGTGGAAGTGCTCGCAGAAACAGTACCCAGCGCCATGCCCGAAGCACATGACTTCCGAGCAGAACGACAATGACCGGCAACAACCATCTGTAGTCGGCTTCCGCGAACGCAATCCAGATCTCTCGGAAATCGGAACCGCGGAAAGCCAGAAATAAAAGAAGAGCGGCCAGCAGAAAGCCGCCGCTCTTAATTAGAATGCTGCGCAGGCGTGGAGACACGAGCTATACTCTCGATCCCGATGAACTTTGATCGGGTGATTATCTGAGCTTGATGATTTCCGCATCTGGTGGTGGAGCGAAGGCGTCGGCGGCAAGCGTCGGGTTAAGCTGGACATTCTTGAGCTGAAAATCCATCCGAGTCCCGTTCAGATCAACCATTCGAATACGGGTGATGATGTCATCCCGATCCCGCAGCCATAGTGTGACTTCGCTGAAAAACGAATCCGTTGCCCGAGGCTCCATCCGTACACGATAGTGTCTCGTGCCACTATAGTTTTCAGTCTCGATGTCCATGATATTGAACATCTCATCGTAATTGAAGAACAGATCGTTGACAGAAAAATTACCGCTGTCGGCGCTATAGTCCGAGACAATCACCTGATTGTCCTGATGGGAAAACCTCCAGGTCGCATCGCCGTTTCGAGCGTAGACCTCGTTGCCCGTATCCAGAAGATAATTGTCGCCCTTCAAGATCAGCGAGCCCGATTTTTCGTCGCGGATGTCGCTGTACTCAGACGTAAGGGTCTGGGTGAATTCAGCTCGTAGAGACGAAAGTGACTGATACTTGGCACTTAGGCGCCGGGCGATGTCGTCCGCTGATTGAGCCTTTGCCTCATAACTACCGGCCAGGCCCAGGACAAAACATATGACGGTAAGCCTTGATAAAAATCTTCGCATTCGAAATCTATGTCAGGTGTCGGGTCAAAGACTGAAGCAACTCAAATCTCGTGCCCGCTTGTATACGGCCTTTCTTTAAGAGATCCGGGTCAAGGGCTCAGACTCATGGCGGGGAAGTTACTCGAATGTCAACGACGCGTGCAACGACTTCTGAATCCTATGACGTTCGAGCGGTTTGAACCTCTGCAAAGGAACGAACATCGAAATGATATGGCTGAGAAATCCGCCGTCAATGCGGCAGACACACTGATAGACACATGCTTGATGACTAACAAGAGTTGTCTTCAGGCAGTCCAATATATCGCCAAAGCGGGAGGGCAGCCTTCCCTGTCCGGCGTCCTCAATGGACTTCTGGACTGCGCGGAAGCCAGCGCCACTGCGGCTTCATTTGCAGCTCGTTCGTCGAGCTTTTCGCGTGAAACGCTTCGCTGGAGTGCAGGTGTTGCGGCCAGGTGCGCTGAGCAGCTGGCACCCCACGAGCATCAGAATGCTCCACTTCGCTCCGCATACGCGTTGTGCCTGGAACTGGCCGCCGTTGGCCGCAGCTCTGATTCAGACGCGACCGATGTCGAGGACATGCGCGATAAGGCGCTCGCTGATACTTTTCCCGCGAGCGATCCGCCGCCAGTGTAAATACTTTGCTCTGCAGTGACATCCAGGTCCAAATCTTTCACCGTCGTTAGCGGTGGTCAGACGGGAGTTGATCGGGCAGCGCTCGATGCAGCCCTCGCGATGGGTGTGTCAATTGCCGGATGGTGTCCGTCGGGTCGGCTGGCCGAAGACGGAGTCCTCGCCGCGCCGTATTCGCTCCGGGAAACTCCGCAAGCGGACGTCAG
>CBFGXY010000122.1:0-5853 GCA_965652945.1 uncultured bacterium | reverse complement strand
ATCCAGTTCAACGACATCCGCACCACGCTCCAGGCGCTGATGGCGATCTACGACAACTGCAACTCCCTCCACACCAACGCCTACGACGAGGCGATCACCACGCCGACCGAGGAGAGCGTGCGCCGGGCGATGGCCATCCAGATGATCATCAACAAGGAGCTCGGATCGGCGAAGAACGAGAACCCGCTTCAGGGCGCCTACATCATCGACGAACTGACCGACCTCGTCGAAGAAGCCGTGCTGATGGAGTTCGATCGGATCAACGACCGCGGCGGCGTGCTGGGTGCGATGGAGTCGATGTACCAGCGCGGCAAAATCCAGCAGGAATCACTCTACTATGAGCACAAGAAACACACGGGCGAGCTACCGATCGTTGGCGTAAACACGTTCCAGGTACCGAAGGAGGAAGCCGAGACGGCGCCACTCGAACTCATGCGCTCATCTGACGATGAGAAACAGCACCAATTGAAGCACCTGCGCGGGTTCCAGCAGCTTCGTTCTGACCGGTCCGAGGCGGCACTGGTGCATCTCAAAGCGGTTGCTCGTCGAGGCGGAAACCTGTTCGAGACGCTGATGGATACGGTGAAAGTGTGCTCTCTCGGGCAGATCACACACGCGCTCTTCGAGGTTGGCGGGGAGTACCGGAGAAGTATGTAGGACGCGGTTTAGCTGACGATGACACCTTGCCTTTTCAATAAGGACCCATCACTGAATTTAGACCCCCGCTCGTGACGGTTGCGTTATAGGTTGGGCCCGCCTGCAACGAGGCAGTTATCCGGACAAGATCCCGAGATCCTGTCTCCTGTCCGGGCATATCTCCATCAAGGCTTCACAGCCTGACGAGGCAACGACCCGGACAGATGGAGATAGATATGACATACGTAATGGGGTTCATGATGGCGATGGCGGGCTTCATCATGTTGATGTGGACGGCGGCGATGGTGATGCGTCTGACCGGCAAGAGACACGCAGATGATTGCGGCATTGCCTTTTTTACGGAATTGGATGAGGTACCTGTGGAAGCTGCCGAAGTGACGATCAGCCATGTCGAGCGGAAGCCTGCTTATCGGACGCTCGGCGGTGTCGACTGGTACAACCTTCAGACGAAAGCAGGGTGCGAGGTTCGGCAGGCTCCCGATCTGGGCGGATTTACGGAGGTCCCCCTGCAAATGCGCGATGCCGACAACAATTGGATGTATATGCGAAAGAGGATCTGGATGAACTAAGTACTTCTAACGCTCAGCATTACGTGCGGACGGCGTGTTTTCGAAGCTGATTCAGCGTCGCACGCAGATCTTTCGGAAGCGGGGCATCGATCGTGAGTCGGGCCCCGCTTCCCGCATGTTTAACGGTGAGGTGCGATGCGTGCAGACCCAGCCTGCCGAGCAGTGGGCGCTCCTCACGTGCTCCGGCCGTATAGCCGCGCTTGAAATCAGAAAGATAAATTGGATCCTCTACGCCGTACAGTGGATCAACGGCCACGGGTGAGCCGACGGCGGCCAGGTGGACGCGAATCTGGTGCGTTCGGCCCGTCTCGGGCCGCGCCTCGATGTACGTGTACGGGCCAAGTCGTTCTATTACCCGGTAGGACGTCTTCGACGGCTTGCCCTTGCCCGGATCCACGATCGTGCGGTGACGACGATCGCCATTGACACGTAGCGGGAGCTCTATCGTTTCTGCATCCCAGAGGGGCACACCAGTGACGAGAGCATGATAAATCTTTCCGACGGAGTTTTCCTGGAACTGCTGGTTGAGGATGCGATGGGCTTCGGCCGAACGAGCAAAAAGGAGCACGCCGCTGGTTTCCCGATCCAGCCGATGTACGACATACACGTCCCCAAACCGCTCACTCAAGAGGCTCTTGAGGTCAGGTACATTCGACGCAAAGCGCTCGGGAATCACGGGAATTCCGGCAGGTTTGTCGATTGCGATGTGGAGCTCATCCTCAAACAATATGTCGAGCTGGTGCGGACGCATGAAACAGGAAAGGATCAGATGGGGACGTGCGGTCGTAGGTCGACCGCTTCCATACGCTGCAGACCTATATGTGCTCCAACGACGCGCTCTACCAGGCCATTCACACGGATGGCTGCATTCTCCTCGACGGATCCGGATGGACGGGTGGCGGCGGGCTGCTCTTCACCGGGCCCGAAGTAGTCATGCAACCGCGAACGAGAGCGGAACTCATTGACTCACTCGAGGAACTCGATGCGGCAGTGGAAAGAGGTGCTTATGTGGCTGGAATGTTCACTTACGAGGCGGGGGAGCATTTCGTGCTGGAGGAGGCCCGGCCGACCGGACGCCCATTAGCCTGGATCGGGGTTTATTCAACGGCTCCGATCCGTCTACGCGATGATCCTAACAACGAATCAGGAGATGTAGCGGTTACGGGGATCGACTTCAAGCCGGACCGCGCGGCCTACTCCGATAGTTTCGCCACCGTCAAGCACCACATCCATGAGGGCGATGTATATCAAATCAATCTGACCGGCCGGGGCGTTTTTCGATATGCCGGCGCTGCAATCGACCTCTATCGGGAGCTGCGCCGCCGCCAACCCGCTGCCTACGGGGCCCTGATCAACACCGGCGATCGACTGGTGATGTCGTTCTCACCCGAGCTTTTTTTCGAATGCGAAGGCAACCGTATCCGGACGCGGCCCATGAAAGGGACGGCTCCGCGCGACACTGATCCGGAACGCGATGACGGTATCCGCAACAGACTCGCATCCGATCCGAAGAACCGCGCCGAGAACCTGATGATCGTCGACTTGCTGCGGAACGATTTGTCGGTGGTGTGCCGACCGGGAAGCGTTCGCGCGAGCCGGATGTTCGAAGTCGAGCAACTACCTACGCTCTGGCAGATGACAAGCGATGTCGTTGGAGAGCTGCATCGAGGAACCCCGTTCTCGCGAATCCTCCGGGCTCTGTTTCCGTCAGGTTCCATCACAGGCGCACCTAAGCGACGCGCCATGCAGATCATCCGGAGCATCGAACCGGATGCGCGAGGCGTCTATTGCGGCGCCATCGGATACGTCGCACCCGATCATACATCCGTGTTCAATGTGGCCATCCGTACCATCGAAATTGATGGAACGGTGGGTCGCATAGACGCAGGTGGCGGAATCGTGTGGGATTCCGTCGAGCAAGCGGAATTCGAAGAGATGCATCTCAAGACACGCTTCTGCGCAGGAATCGACATAGCTGAGCTTGATTCCGGCTTCCACCTCATCGAAACGATGCGCGTTGAGAACGGCGCAGTCCCACGACTCGAGCTGCACATAGAACGACTGAACCGATCCGCTCGCTTCTTCGGACTCGACGCAGCTGCTGTTCAATCAGCGATTCTGGAGGCGTGTGAAGGGGTCGATCGAAACGCGGTCCTTCGAGTCACGCTCGACAGGGCATCCAGCGTATCCGTCGAGATAGGTGAAGGGCGCGTTTGGCCGAACCGTCCGGCAAGTATCGCGATCGCACCGCAGACCGTGAGTAGTACGGATCCTTATCGCTATCACAAATCGAGCGTCAGAGACGAGTTTGAAGAAGCGATGGCATGGGCTACGCGACATGCTCTGGACGAAGCGATCCTCACCAATGAAAATGGGTATTTGACCGAGGGAGTACGGTCTACGATTTTTCTACGACAGGGCGATCGGTGGCTTACTCCGGATGTTACGTCAGGTGTTTTGCCGGGTGTTTACAGGCAATGGATGATCCAGAGCGGAAAAGCAGAGGAGGCATTTCTGACGCCGAAGGACCTGCAGCGTGCCGACGAAATCATGATTGCAAACGCGGTCCGCGGCCGCACTGCCGCACATCTCGTCAATGTGACGTAAGGGATGTAATCTCGCGTTGGATGTAGTTTTCGTTGGTCAGGATTTCTATCGTTATGGGTCCATCAACAATACTATACTATGTCTGAATCTACGATCCTCGATCGATTTCGCGCCTTGCTCGAGCAGACCGCTCCGTTTGACCGGCTTCCGCCCGAGGCCCGAGCCGAGGTTATCAACGCGATAGTCGTCGATTTTCTCGAGGAAGGCGAAGTGGTAATCGAGCAAGGGTCGATGAACCATCCAGGACTGTATATCATCGAGTCGGGCATGGTTCGCTTGATGGATGTGGACAATCAGCGGTTGCTCGATAAGTGTGGTGAAGGCGATACATTCGGAAGTTTCGGTTTGATCAAGGGGGGAGCCGCTATTTACGAGGCGCGGGCGACAGAGCCCAGCGTGATTGCCCTTCTGAGCGGTGAGGATTTCCAGCGCTTGTACCGGACATTCCCGGACTTCAAAAGCTTCTTTGAAAGCGATCTGAAGCAATACGTGCGACGAATGTACTCCGATGTCGATGTGTCCGGTCGACATCTTTTGTTCAACCGCACCTTGAAGTCATTCGCACATCGACGGATCGTGTATTGTGATCGGGACAGTTCGGCGCGGGAAATCATCGGAGCGATGCGGGCGGAAGAAGTGGAAGTGGTGGCCGTGGGAAGTCCTGACAGAGTGGAAGGCGTGGTGACGATGCCCGGCCTGCTATCCGCTGTCTCATCGCCTGGTTCTGATCTCGATATGCCGGCGATCCGAATCATGCAGCAGCCGCAGACGATTTCAGATTCGGCGACGCTTTTTGACGCTCTGGCGGCCATGATGAAAGCCGGCTCGAAATTACTACTCATCACCCGCGACGGCACCACCGAGGCCCCTCCTGTTGCACTGCTGCGCGACCGTGATCTTGCGCATTTCCGGGGGCAGGATCCGGTAGCCAGTATGGAACGAATCGCTGCAGCGCGTCATGAGGATGACCTCCGAGACGTCCGCGCCGAGACCAGCGAGCAGCTGCTGAACCTCTATCGGCAGGGCGCTCGCCCGGAGATGCTCCACGCGTTACTGACCATCGTATATGACCGTATGGCCATCCGCATCCTCGAGATCGTGGAGCGGCGACTACGACGCGAGCGGCCCGAGGAAGTCGTCGATCTACCGTGGGCATGGCTTCGCCTGGGCAGTGGAGGTCGGCGGGAGATGAGTATGACGTCTATGCAGCACAATGCTTTCATTTATGAGGACCCTTCGGACGAAGAGGAAGCTCAAGCCGCTTCGCATTACTTCAATCAACTCGCCGAAGGTGTGAACAATGCCCTGGAGAGATGCGGATTTGAGCCGAGCGACGTCGTAGCGCGGGATCCGAGGTGGCGCCGACCTGCTCGCATGTGGCGGCAGACCTATCGCGAATGGATCCATCAGAGCAATGAGGAAGCCATCCGGTACATCATGCCGTTCTTCGATCTCCGAGGTATCTACGGATACATGCCCCTGCTGGACAACCTCACCACGGACATCGTCGACGCACTGAATGTGCAGGAGATGGACGAGGGGCGGGACTTTATGTCGATGCTTGCGGCACGGGCCGTCGAGCAGGGGCCTCCTCTGTCTCTCATGAAACGATTCGTCGTTGAGCGAACCGGCGAGCACAAGCGTGCCTTCGATATCCGCGAGCGCGGTATTCGGCACGTGGTCGATGCGGCTCGGGTCCTGGCGGTGGACATGCGATATTTGGAATCGAAAAACACGTTTGACCGGTTGCGCGCCGCCTCAAAGGCCTACCCCGAGATGACATCGATCATTGATAGTGCTCTGGATGCGTACCGATTCCTCGTTGATTTCCGGATCGAGAGTCAGCTGCGGGCAATGGATGCGGGCGACAAACCTACCAATCATATCGATCCTACCAATCTGAACAAGATGCAGCAGAATCTGCTTCGCTCCGCTTTCTCTTCGGTTGCGGAACTGCAGGCAGCGGTCGCCGACAGATATAACGTAGGACGGCGTGGATGGCTGGGGGGGATATCCTTTC
>CBFGXY010000121.1:0-5868 GCA_965652945.1 uncultured bacterium | reverse complement strand
AATCGATGCGCGTCCGAAATGGTAAAGCAACACGGGAAGGGTTCCCAGAGTCGCTGCAAGAGACACCATGACCGAGGCAGTGAGGTATCCGACAGGCGGTGGAAGGCCTCTGACTGCAGCATCCGCTCGGCGTAGTAAGGATCCATAGAGAATGATTGCACCAACAGCCGAAAAGGAAAGCTGGAATCCTGCACCATACAGCTGGTTAGGGTCGAGCAGCAGTAGAATCAGACCTGCGGCTCCCAGTGTATTTAATGACTGAACCGGTCTCTGAGCGATGGTCGAACCGATGAACAAAGCCGCCATCACTACCGCGCGTACTACCGATGGCGAACTTCCTGTAAGCAGCATGTAGAAAACCAGAACCGCCAGAGTGATCACCGCACGAATCCATTCGGCGGCCTTCCATGAACATCTAGCTCTAAGCAGCATCGGCCGTAGGAGTCGGTAAAGCACCATTCCCACCAGAAGCACATGCAGGCCCGACACAGCCAGCAAATGCATCAACCCCGAGCGCGCCAGTTGGTCATTCTCCTCAGGTGTCAATCCCGATCGATCGCCGAGAAGAAGTGCTTGAAGTACGGTTCGTCCTCCGTGGGACGGCACATTCTCGCTGATCACTCGTCGGATGAATGAACGTGGAGCATCGATGATACGGATCGTCCACGGACGCTGGTCGTCGATGATAATCGTTGCGTGTACGTCGGCATAGAGGATTGCCGCGATACCGTTGCGCCTCAGAAACTGACCGTAATCAAAATCGGCCGGATTGCGCCGTCCGGGCGGCTCGGCGAGTTGGCCCACGATACGAATCTTCCAGCCCTGTTTTAGATCGACCTCAGGCTCATCAAAGAATACCTGGAGCTTTCCGCGAGTCTGCGCGGCTGCGGACCCGCGACTTACACTCGTGACGGCTACGACCGCTCGGGCACCCGCCGGCCGTAATTGAACCGGCGATACGACCCGACCTTCAAATTCGACCTCACCATCCGCCAGATCCGGAACCAGATGCACAATTGAATCTGCTGGATCAAACTCCTGGATCGCCGCTCTCAGTCCGCCCGAAAATATCGAAATCAACGCGATGGCAACAGCTGACATGAGCGGGGTTGCATCGACGAGCGTTCGCCTGGATCGAGCCCATAGAACCACGAGGAGGATCGTCGAGGCTATTACCAAAACGCTCCACGTCAGGCGAGATGCGGGCAGAAATGATTGCACGTGGATGCCCAATCCAAAGCATATTGCAAGCCACAGTGCGGGACACCATGGAAGTTTTCGATCATTGTGAACCATGACGCCATTCTTCCGGTCTTTATCTAAAAGACCGACTGAGTCTCAGTTCGTAACCTCCCCAGCTCCGCGAACCCGGCGTGAAGTTTCGGATCTGTTAGAACACAGTAGAAGTTTTTGAATACACGCCCTCCGCACGGAAGAACAGTAGTCGTTATTTGACAAGCCCATGAGTAGTCGACGCCTCGCGAGAGAACGGGTCATGCAGACGCTGTATGCCCTTGAAATAGGGGGAGGAGAGGCCCAGTTTTATCTCGAAACGTTCATCGGGCCCGATGTGAAGGATGATCCGAAAACCGTGCGATTCGCTGAGAGTCTGCTTCTGAGGACGCTCGATCGGATACCCGAAATCGACGAAATCATCCGTCGGCACACTCAGAACTGGGACCTGACGCGCGTTACGCTCGTTGACCATATCCTGCTGAGGATGGCGATCTGCGAACTCATTACTTTCGAAGATATCCCGCCTAAAGTCACCCTGAACGAGGCCATCGATATCGCGAAGAAGTACAGCACTCCGAAGAGTGGTCAGTTCATTAATGGAGTGCTCGATGCCGTCGTGAAGGAACTGAAGGATTCAGGCCAATTGAAGAAGTCGGGGCGCGGCCTGATTGGAATGGACGACCTGCAAAGAGGAAAAGACTGACGCAACCGTATGCAGTACATCGTAATTGGAGATGTTCACGGTTGTTTGAAGACGCTCCGCGCCCTGTTGTCGGAAATCAAGCCTGGTCGAGACGATCATCTCGTATTTATCGGGGATTACATCGACCGCGGCCCTGATAGCAAGGGAGTCATCGATTTTCTGATGGATCTTCGGGAGCGGCACCAGTGCATTTTCCTGCGCGGCAACCACGAGGCGTTCATGCTCGACTATCTCGACACCGGCGCCATCGACCAGTGGCGTGTCAACGGCGGTCTCGAGACACTCGAATCGTATACGGATTCAGACCGTCGGATCGTCATTCCGCATGAGCATGAAGAGTTTCTCCGAGAAACGGTCCTGGTATACGATGCTCAGGATTTCTGCTTCGTGCATGCCGGGCTGCGCCCTGAATACACGGTGCAAAAGAACGTCGAGCTAAATGACGAAGGTGTATTTCTGTGGGAACGGTCTCATCTGAAAGCAACCCGGTTTAACTGGGAGAAGACCGTGGTATGCGGACACACTCCCGTGCGAGAACCGGTCAATACGGATCATCTGATAAACATTGACACGGGATGTGTCTATCACACCCATCCGTATTATGGCAGGCTCACGGGCGTGCGGCTTCCTGAAAGAGAGTTCACTACCGTTCCCTATTGCGGCTGATCAGAGCTCGAAAATGAGCCCCACCCGGACGATGGGTCGCTGCAATCCGATTTCTATAAACGCCGTTCTATCGGTCGAAAGGTTGGTTGAAAACCTTCCGTATGGCTCCAGGAACAGACTGAATGGATTCTCGCTGCGGGTGGATTCACTCTGAGCAAATATCAAAGATGGACCCAGCCGAAAACCGAAATCGAGATCGCTGTTCGATTGTGAAGGATCCCCGATTGCGCGCACGATCCCAAAGGCACGAATGGCTCCTCCGACCGAACCGGACAGTTGGACACTGCCTTCACCGCCTGCGAATCTCGGAGCATAATCGATATACAGCGAGCCTTCGATCGTGTATAGAGCTCGTGTCTGAATGTATGCCGCCTGAGCACCGACTCCCGGGATTGCGGCGAGTCCCACCTGCCAGTAACTCCGTCCCGGTTGTAACTGCGCCCGAGCCTCGGGTACGAAGAAGACCGAGGATATCAGCACGAGAGGTAAGAGAAACCGTCCGAGTGCGGTTTTCATGGCGCGGGTGGCGAATTGCGAAGGTACAGTAGAGAGGAACAATCGGACCGAGCGCATATTAGCCGGGCGCGCGCTCTACACGTCGCATCCTACCAGCGATTAACACTCATGCGACTCGTTCGCAATAATACGTAAGATGGCACTTCGTTGTGGAATTGTAGGACTCCCCAATGTGGGAAAGTCAACACTTTTTAATGCTCTCAGTCATGCAGGTGCAGAGTCTGCAAATTATCCCTTCTGCACGATCGAACCGAACGTCGGTGTTGTGCCGGTGGCTGATCCTCGGCTCGACCGGCTGGCCGCCGCTGCGGGATCTCAGCGGACTTTGCCGGCGACCATCGAATTTGTAGACATTGCAGGACTGGTCGAGGGCGCGTCGAAGGGGGAGGGTCTGGGGAATCAGTTTTTGTCGCACATCCGCGAGGTTGACGCGATCGTTCACGTGGTGCGCTGCTTCGACGATCCGAACGTCGTGCATGTGTCGGGTTCAGTTGATCCGGCTCGAGACATCGAAATCATCGACACCGAACTCATGCTGAAGGACCTCGACACGGTTCAGAGGCGCATTGAGCGCACCTCGAAAGCTGCGAAAACGGGTGATCGAAAAATCAAGGATGAGCTGGCATTCTACGAGCGGCTATCTGAACATTTGAGTGACGGCTCGCCGGCACGTACCTATGAAGCCGGCTCTGACGAGGAGTCAGCGTGGCTGCAGTCGCTCTTTTTGCTGACTTCGAAACCGGTCTTGTATGCGGCGAACGTCAGCGAGAGCGATCTCGCAGCGGGTAATGAATATGTCGAGCAGGTTCGAGAGATTGCCGATCGAGAAGACGCTGCGGTGGTCACGGTGAGCGCGGAGCTCGAGGCGCAGCTGGCGGAACTCGACGAAGACGAAATCGACGCATTTCTGGAGGAGTTGGGGATCGAGGAGTCGGGTCTCAACCGTCTCGTTCGTGCCGCTTATCGGTTGCTGAACCTGATCACGTATTTCACAGCGGGGCCGAAGGAGGCTCGCGCCTGGACGATCCGTGAGGGCACGAAAGCACCGCAGGCTGCGGGGGTTATCCACACAGATTTTGAGCGGGGATTCATCCGTGCCGAGACGATCAAATTTTCTGATTATGAAAAATACGGATCGGAAGCGGCCGCTAAGGAAGCAGGTGTGATGCGATCGGAAGGCAAAGACTACGTTGTGAAGGACGGCGACGTGATGCTGTTTCGCTTCAACGTTTAGTCTCGCCCGAAAACAGTCGCCCGAACGTGAGGGTGATCGTCGGCGACCCGATGAAGCGGCGCGGCTCCGGTTCGATCCGACGTTCCATCAACTGAATGCCCTCGTGGAAATAGTTGAGGACGTATCCTATTCGGATGCCCTGCGTCGTATGACGATTGTCTCCGAAATGCGCACCGAGTGCGATCATTCCCCCTGCACCAAACTGCATCGATCCTCGGGGAAGGGATGAGAATATCCCCAGCGTACGCTCCCCCTCGCCCTCACCGATAACGCCGTCTCCATCACAGTCCGCTCGTTCGTCGAGATTACCGTTGCCATTGCAATCATCGAAGTAGGGAGAGAGCCATCCGAAGGTAGGGCCGCCCGTAATTTGGAGATACGGCCGGAAGTTGTCCTCGATTTCGTGCCGGAAGAGACGCATCGAGATTCCACCTTGCACCGGCATCAACAATAAGTAATTAGCTTTTCCCGGCACGAAGCTGCTTCCAAAACGGAAAAATCGCGCTTCCCGTTCATCTTTTCCGGCCGCTATGCTCAGATCGAAAATGAGGGAGACGACCGGCGACACCTCGTGACTGTAGTATCCACCAAGGCCGAATCCACTGTTGGTGAGGAGTACCTGCATTCCGGCACCCGAGCCGAATGAGATCGGGGAATCGGCTGGATGCTGTGCCGAGGCTGGAATGACCGGTACCAGCCAGATTGAGATGAAGAGAAAGAGTACTCGCACCGGACGTTATTTTGATCGTTGCTGAAAAACGGAGTGCATCTCCGCTTTGTTCTGAGAGTCGTCTTCTGATCGATCATGTCTATACTATTCACCGGACCCGGTGCGCCGCGAGCGAGTTGTACCGCGGAAATCATTGCATCCGCACATAATTGGATTATCGTCTCCTCATCGCCGGGCGCTACCTGATCAGCCGGAAGCGCGTTTCATTGATCTCCATCATCACGGGCGTCTCCACCCTGGGCGTAATGCTTGGCGTGGCCGCACTGATCGTCGTGCTGTCGGTGATGAACGGATTTTACGACTTTGTTCGGGATCTGCTCGTTTCACTTGATCCCCATGTCCGCATTGTATCGGCGGAGCAGCGCTCCATCGATGGTGGGGATGAAGTGCGGGCGATGGCCCTGGAACTGCCGGAAGTGGCCTCGGCGGCTGCCTATGTCGAGGGAAAGGCATTGCTTGCACACCGCGGTGCAGGAGATGTCAACAAGGTTCTCGTGGTTCGCGGAGTCGATCCATCGACGATGTCGGGTGTGAGTGATGTAATCGGCAGTACCGGCATGGGCGAGTTCGATCTGGAGCGGCGCGACGGGCGGCCGGGCGTCGTACTGGGGATGCGTCTGGGCAGGCGCCTCGCGCTTCTTCCGGGCTCCGGCAGTGTGGAAGCGTCCGAGGTCGGTCTGCTGTCGGCTCAAGCCATCGAGCGCTCGTTAACCGATCCGTTCGGTGCCCTTCAGCCGTCGCGATTTGCTGTTAGAGGATTGTACGAACTCGACGAGCTCTACG
>CBFGXY010000120.1:0-5869 GCA_965652945.1 uncultured bacterium | reverse complement strand
CCTAATGCTGTGACTCTGACGATGAAGTCGATGCGCTGTCGACGTGGTGATCGAAAGTAGATGATGCGGCGCGGTAGTGCCCGCAAACACTCGCGAACCGACCTTGAGGAAGACCAATAGCCCTGCCTACACAACTGCTTAACCCACGATTCCGACCACCGGGCCCGATTACATGGCGTCTGCTTCACGCGGTTGTTATGGTGGAAGAGGCTTTTGGCCCTGATGGTTTTTGTTCGAGGAAATCACGGAGTGACAGTATAGGTTTCAACGTTCTTGCGAAACATGACCCGCGATACGTGTTGATTCGCAGGGATCTACCAAGTTACTGATCGATCCGCTCGTTCGGCCAACGGTTTACGGCTGCCGATTACCTTAAACGAAAACATGATATTGATCGCCTCATTTACAATAACACCCTTCCTTTACGATTAAGTTCTTACGTGACTTAGTAGATGTCTCGTCAGACATTAGTGTAATTGCCATATATGCGATTTCATTGTTACATGATATATCAGACAATCGGCGTCCGCTCTGCCGTAATAGCTATTTCCAGGGTGGCGGCAATCATCGCTCTTGCCATCTTGACGGGATGCGGGTTTCTCGGAGAAGATGAGGATGAGGATCCATATCTAGGAATTCGGCCTCCTTATCCCCAAGTGGGGCAATACAGGGTTGCGGACTGGGGACCAACGAATCGACTACTTGTCTGGCATACGCCGAAGAAGAATGACGGAGAGTGGATATGGGATTCTGCGGGCCTCTATTCAATGAAGATCGATGGTTCAGATCTCATACCCGTAGCATTGAACTCAGAAGTGGGTGGGACTGTCTTTGAGGATGCTGCTCAGTGGAGCCCCGATGGCGAGTGGATCGCTTTTGCCGGCGGTGGCTACATATATCGTGTTCGCCCGGACGGGAGTGAACTCACACGCCTGGTGCCCTATCCAGGAATGGTCGTACCAGGCCTCTCCTGGAGCCCCGACAGTCAATGGTTGGTCTACAACGCAATTTACATGGACGATTGGAGCGAGAGCGGACTCTGGATCGTGAACGTCTTCGATCCGGATGAGCGGAGACAACTTCGATGGCCGGAGAACTGGCGGGAGCAATGCCCTCATTGCGTGAGAGAAGCTGATGTGCGGGGATGGAGTATGTTCATGCCTCAGTGGCTGCCGGACGGGAATACCATCGCCTACATACCGGGCGAAGTGCACAATCTGATCGCCCTGTATGATACCATGACGGCTCGAGTGGATTTCCTGTTCGGACTGAACGAGGGTAGATCGATCCACAGCTTAGATTTCTCCCGTGAAGGAGACCACTTCGTTTTTTATGCTCACTCAACAAATCGCGATCCCGATTTGCCACTTGGCATTGTGCGCCGTGACGCTGGAGACTACCGATGGATCCGCAATGGAGGCACGAATCCGGTCTGGAGCCCCGATAAGCGCAAGATTGCCTTTCTGCGTTATGACTCGGCCATGAATGTACACCCCTGCCGCGCCGGCATGGATGAGGTCTGGGTTACAAGTGTCGATGGAAGAAAGCGCCGACAGGTCACGCACTCGAATCGAAAGCCGCTCTGTCCTTGACAGAGGGCATTAGAAAAACCTGGCATCCACACTGTTCCTGTTCAAGCTCACCGGTAAGAGACACGCGTGGCAATGAAACATGTGTGACGCCGGGCATGCTCCGAAGGGTTTGTTCCCGCACACCAAACACATGAGGTCTCGCATGCTATCGCCACGAAGCAAGACACAAACGCAGTTACTGATCGCATTTTTTACCTGCTTTCTGGCGCTCTTGGTAGTACCAGCCTTGGTTTACGCACAGGCACCGGGCGGGTCCAGCGGTAGCGCATTGAACGAACTTGGCGACCGGCAGATACTGGTCATGTTTGAGGAGGACGTTCTTAGCCTCCCGCCCCGTGCGGTGAAGGCAAGTCCGGAGGAGGCCATCATGCCCGCGAACGTCCGTGCTGCAGTTTCCAGCTTGAATGCCGAAGACATCAACGCCGGTTATCCTGGTTTTGAACGAGCGGACACATTGCGGATCTTATCCGACGGACGGATCTATCGTGCTCCCGATTACACGAATCTCTTTGTGATAACCCTACCGTCGCAGGTGGACAGGGACGAAGCCGTCGCTCTATTCGAGGCGCTGCCCCAGGTAAGATACGCCGAGAAGAATCAGCGTGTGTTCGTTCGCGCAGCAACAACCACAAGCGACTTCTCCACGGGCTCTCTGAGTACAACGGCATATCCGAGCCAGAGTGGAGCAGCGCCCGTTTTTCCGAGTGGCCAGAGTAGGTTTACTGAGCAATGGGGGCTGTACAATCCGAATGGACCGGACATTCGTGCACCCTATGCATGGGGCATCACCCGAGGCAGCCCATCCATCAAGATTGGCGTGATCGATACCGGTGTCGAGGCTGCTCATCGTGACCTTTCCGGAAAGGTATCTGGGGTGCTTACGGATCGCGATGTACTATACTCGCATGGAACCCACGTCGCCGGCATTGCTGCTGCTCGTGGTGATAATCCTGGCGGTGGAACCGTAGGTGTCGATTGGTACGCAAAGATCCACTCAGAACAGACGGGCGATTCCGATACGCATTCAGACTGGCTGACCCAAACGGCGCAGGCGATCGACAGGACGGTGAATGCCAACGTCCGAGTGATGAATAACAGTTGGGGCTATGCATATTCCTCACTGACTCTGTCGAATGCACTCGTTGCTGCTCAGCGGGCTGATATTCTGCTTGTTCACGCCAATCCATACAATAAAGGAGGTATACATCATGAGTCAAACTATCCCAACAATATTGGACCCTGGATCCTGAACGTAGGTGCAATCGGATCCGATGGCCTACCTCATGGAAACACTGGCAGCCGGTGGTTTACGGACGTTGGGGCGCCCGGGGGCAATATTCTGTCGACCGTCCGCGGCAATAATCACGGCTCGCTATCGGGCACTTCAATGGCTGCGCCGTTTGTGTCGGGCACCGCGAGCCTCATGCTATCGGTCAATCCAACCCTGCGTAATTACGATCTTGAGCAGATTCTTAAGCGTACGGCGCGGCGGACAGACGGCGGAACCGGGTGGGATTCACGAGTCGGCTATGGTATGATTGACGCATACGAAGCTGTTCGAGCTGTGGTTGCTCCCAACACGGTAGTCCACGGGGCCGCAAGTTTTGTACAAACGAATTCGAATGTCACCCAGACTTTTACAAACGCACCGGCTACCGGCATAGCTGCGGGCAGCTATTTCGTTGACATTTATCGGCTCCAGGCGACTCCTTCATTCTATTACGACGATTTGCCGTGGGCGTGGCTTGGTACAGGCCCTGGATTTTCCGGTGCGAATCCTAACGATGCGCAACCGTGGTTGTATCAGTCAGTGTCTCAGTCATCCGCAGTATTGCGCACGTTCTTCTACTATATTCGATCCAATATGACTGGCCAAACGGTAAATCGATGGGTTCCTTTTGATCCATACGATTCTTACAACCATCAGTCGGGACGTTTTGAATATACCGTACTCGGAAAACCGGGAACACCACCTCTCACCGTCTCGATCACCAACAGCCCCGGTTTCCTGAGGGAAGGCGACTTCGGTTCCTGGACGGCGACGGCGACGGGTGGGCCTTCAGGTGATCATACATTCCGCTGGTACGCGAGGCCGGAAGGCGTTATCCATCCGACGCTCGTTCGCGAGCATACGACAAGCTCAAGTACAGATACCTACGGCACAATCGTCTCGGAGAGTTTCCGTTTGTCCGTAAGGGTAGACCGGGGGGGGCCAGAGCGCCGAGTCACCCTGGCAGTTCGTGTTCGTGGAGCCGGAAGACTGTGATCCGCAGGTGGAAATTTGTAGCGCACCACCGGGAAACTTCGTGGCGGAATCCATGCAGCCTGATGCCTACCTCCTCGGCTCCAATTATCCGAATCCATTCAATTCCACTACGGAGATCCAGTATGCTCTACCCGAAGCCGCCCGTGTATCGATTATTGTCGTAGACCTCCTCGGACGCGAGGTAGCGCGTCCCGTCGATGGCCGCCAGGAGCGAGGCTACCATACGGCAATGATCGACGGCACCGCATGGTCCAGCGGCGTCTATATCTACCGCATGGAAGCCACGGGCGAGAGCGGCGAAACGTTTACCGATACGCGGAGGCTGACCCTGCTTAAATAGCTCCGTCCGCCGTTAATTACGTACGACGCCCTGCTCTCGCAGCAGCCGAACCACTTCGTCGACCGGCAACTCCTGCACCACGCCACGATGGCCGATCATGGTCTCGGCCGCGAACAGCGAATTGTACACGGCTTCCTCCGTTGCTTCTACCACCGCCTGGAAAAGCGGGGACATCCGATCGTTCGGCCACTCTTCGACCAGCGACGAGGAGGCGCGGCGCTCGGGCGTCCGTCGAACGCTCTCGGCCGTGGAGAAGGCGATCGCATAATCGCCCGAACCGTTCGTCATCGGCGCGCCGGTACGGCCGATCCCGAGGAACGCGCGTCGGGCAAGGCGCTCGAGGTTGCGGTCCGAAAGCGGCGCGTCCGTGGCGATGACGATCATAACCGAACCATCCGCCGAGGCATCGTCGAGCTCGCGCCTCAGGTAGTACTGCCCCAGCGCCTCCCCCACCCGTACGCCGTCGATGATGAGCTGCCCGCCGTAATTCGTCTGCACCAGCAGGCCGACGGTATGGCCGCCGAGCGATTCCGGCAGCTTCCTCGAACTCGACCCGATGCCGCCTTTCCATCCGAAGGCGATCGTTCCCGTCCCGGCGCCGACGTTGCCTTCCTCAACCTCACCTGGGGACGCGGCCTCGATGGCCTCCTTCACGTGATCGATCGTGACGGATCTCGCCCGGATGTCGTTCAGGAAGCCGTCGTTCGTCTCTCCCACCACGGCATTCACCGACCGGACGTTCTCGTTGCCGGGCTGCTCGAGCGTCCACTCGACCACGCCCGCGATTCCTTCCGCAACCGACATCGTGTTCGTGAGGATGATGGGCGACTCGATCTCGCCGAGCTCGACGATCTGCGTCGTCCCCGCCAGCTTTCCGAAGCCGTTTCCGACGGACACCGCTGCAGGCACCTTATCCCGGAACAGGTTGCCGGAATGTGGAAGAATGGCGCTTACACCCGTGTTTATGTTCTCGCCCTGAAGCGTAACCTGACCGACCAGCACGCCCTCTACGTCCGTGATCGCATTCAACGGACCGGGGTCGAGCACGCCGACCTCAATGCCGACCTCGCGCGCCCGTTCGTGCCCGTCCTGGGCGAAAACCGGCGTACCAAGCAGCATGAGCAATAATAATAGTGAGCGTATTGGCATTGGAATGACGATGGATTAACGGATGGTCAGGGTTCTGCGCGCACTTAATGTAAACACTGCACGGCTTTGGCGAGCGTCCGTGGCATTCGATCACAGGTTCGAATATACCGAGCCCACCAACGTACCCTGAAGCCATCGCATGACGACATCGCATGACTCTGGCAAGTTGATGCGAAACCGTGCCACGTTACATCGATGACTCGATAACTGCGCGCGTCCAATCATCCGATCACGCCGCGGCTCGGCACTCGAACTCAGCACAGTTGGAATTTACATGTCTTCCTAACGAAGTTCGGGGCGGCCGTGTCGCGGATGAGCGTCGACGCGATCCCCGCATGAGAAACACGAGTCCACCCTGCGGCCGATGGATGAAGCAGATCTCCCAACGCCGGCCACTTCCGAGTTCGTGCTACATCAACATCGACATGACGGCGCGCTCATCCGTAGTTTTATACCAATGCTATCGCCACCAAATCACCATCGAGCTTGATGCAAAAGTCCATCATTGGCGTCATCGGGGGC
>CBFGXY010000119.1:0-5877 GCA_965652945.1 uncultured bacterium | reverse complement strand
CTCGAGCGAGCGGCCACGCTTCTGAGTAGCATCTCAAAGGACGAGGTGCCTCCGGTTTCGGGCTTTGCGTATGGTCCTACGGGCATTATTGGTTCGCATACACATTATTTCGAAGGCTTCGCAATTTTGCTTTCTCTCCCATTCGGTACGGCCGTTGCCGCACACGCAGTGGATGAAGGTCCTTCGGAAGTCGTGTTCGAGGGAACGGACCGGGTCTGGCAATTCTCGCTCACTCATGGAAGCCGGGCGTCGACGGATCATCCCATATGGATCCGTATTGTGGAAGACATCTTTCGGACTCTGGCACCGGACGTCGCAGGGGTCAGGATTGCGATCTCTACGACGATCTTCCCCCAATCATTCGATGCCTATGTGGCGGCTCTCGGCGCGGCCGTATCCGATGTCGCTATCAAGCTGGGTAATGAATCAGTGGATTCGAGGCGGCGCATACTTGCCGTGAAAGAGGTTGTAGAGCGCCACACAGGGCAACCATTCGGCGCAACATATCTGATAGCGGCGATCCACGGAGACGCTCGATATCTTTTGGTCGATGGTAGAACGCACGAATTCCTGCCCGTAGAAGCTCCGGCGCGAGATGAAATCGGCTGGGGGATGATTCGCCTGGACGACTCCGAGGCACCGGCAGTCGACACGGATTCCGGCAACAAGGAGAAGGCCGATGAAGCCGTTATTTGTCTCAGGGAAAAGGCATTCCCGAATCTCACGTCATTGCGCGAACTGGAGCACCGTGATCTGCAGCGGGCCCTGAGCGTCTTGCCTCTACACCTCAAACCTTTGGTTCGGCACCTGGTGACCGAGAATAGACGCGTACAAAAAGTGGTTATGGCTCTCAGGAAACGTGACTGGCAGTTTCTTGGAGCGCTGCTCGTAATGTCGCATGCCTCGCTTCGAACGGACTGGAAGAGCACCGGAGAACGCCAGGACCTGATCGTCGAGCAGGCTGAGCAGATGAGTATCGATGGAGTCTTTGGCGCCGCGATGACGAGCCGAGGAGGAACCGTACTCGTCTGCGGACAGCCATTCGTCGTTCCTCAGTTTTTCGATCGGGTCTCCGATGTGTATCATGACAGATTCGGGGCAGTGCCGAAATCCATCCTGCTCCCGGACGGCAACGCGGACCCATCTTAAGACGCCGTGCGCAGTTCTACGAAAAGGAGAATCCCGGACTGCGCCGAAGAGTTTTGTGCCGTTAACATTATCACCCGGCTGAACATAATCGGAAGCATATTTTTATGAGGGATTTCGATCTCGAAGAGGTAACCGAGCGGATCGAGCGGGAAAGTGCCTTTGTTGAACCGCTCCTCGAAGAAGTCGGGCGCGTCGTCGTTGGGCAGCGATACATGATCGAGCGCCTGCTGATCGGACTGCTGGCCGACGGTCACGTGCTGCTGGAAGGAGTCCCCGGACTGGCCAAGACGCTAACGGTAAGCTCCCTTGCACAAGCGATCGGGACGACGTTTCAGCGCATCCAGTTCACACCTGATTTGCTTCCGGCCGATCTTCTCGGAACGCTCGTATACAATCAGAAGGAAGGTTCCTTCTCGATCAAGAAAGGGCCCGTTTTTGCAAACATCATTCTTGCCGACGAGATCAACCGATCGCCTGCCAAGGTTCAGAGTGCTCTCCTCGAAAGCATGCAAGAGCGCCAGGTGACGATCGGCGAGTCCACGTTCCCACTTGAGGAACCGTTCCTGGTGCTTGCCACGCAGAATCCGATCGAGCAGGAGGGTACCTATCCTTTGCCGGAGGCGCAGGTAGACCGCTTCATGATGAAAATAAAGGTGGGGTATCCGTCCAAAGAGGAAGAGCTTGAAATCATGCGCCGGGTAGGGCGCACGGGGAGCAAGCCTGAGGTAAAACCTGTCGTCGATCCTAAGCAGGTGTTGTCGGCGCGGCTCGTTCTAAACGATCTCTACATGGATGAGCGGCTCGAACATTATATTGTGGATCTGGTGATCGCCACGCGCGATCCCGAACGGCACCGGCTGCGACAGCTCAAACCGTATATCGAGTATGGTGCGTCGCCTCGAGCCACCATCAATTTGAGTCTGGCTGCACGGGCACGAGCCTTCCTCGAACACCGGGGATATGTAACGCCCGACGATGTCCGATCCGTCGCCCTCGATGTCCTTCGCCATCGCATCGCCGTCACGTATGAGGCAGAAGCTGAGAATGTCACAAGCGATGATATCGTGCGAAGAGTGCTGGAATCAGTAGAAGTTCCCTGACCCGACCCGTTGATCCCTCCGGCATGACCATGCGAAAACGAGGCAAGACCTTCAGAAAACAGTCGATCAACGTCACCTTCATGATCGACGGTCTCCGAGAGTACGCGGGCGTGCCTATCGAAGAGATCAACGCGGGAAGCCGCGACGTACGTCTCGTTACTGAAAGTAATCTCCACAGACCGGGACTGGTACTCGCCGGATACCTCGATCACTTCACATTCCACCGCATACAGATTCTCGGCAACTCGGAGTCGCAGTATTTGCAACATATGCCTGAGGAGGACCGACAGCGGGCGTTTCTCAATCTGATCGAGTTTGAAATACCGTGCATCATTCTCACGAGTAATAATCAGCTCGATCCATCACTTGTCGAGCTTGCGCGTGAGCGCGAAGTACCGATATTTCGAACCTCGATGCCCTCGACGGACCTTATGGCGGTTCTTCGGGACTTTCTAAACGATCAGTTTGCGCTTCAGCAGTCCATCCACGGATCCCTGGTCGACGTGTATGGAATCGGCATGCTGATGATCGGAAAGTCGGGGATTGGAAAAAGTGAGGTTGCGCTCGATCTGGTCGAACGAGGTCACCGACTCGTGGCCGACGATGTAGTGATCATGACGCGCAAGGAAGAGCAGGTGATTATGGGTTCGGGCACCGAACTGGTGCAACACTTCATGGAAGTACGCGGACTTGGACTCGTGGATGTTCGCGCGATGTTCGGTATCCGCGCGATCCGGTTCCAGAAGCGGGTCGAAGTTGTCGTGTACATGCACGAATGGGATCAGAATGAAGAGTATACCCGGCTTGGAATGGTCGATGACACGTACGACGTGCTCGACGTACATCTCCCTCTGGTCAAACTTCCGATCATGCCCGGAAAAAACATCACCGTGATCTGCGAGGTCATTGCCATGAATCATCTGCTCCGGCATTACGGATATGACCCTGCAGAGGTCTTTTCGAAACGCCTGGCCGATCAGATCCGGGCGAAGTCATCTCCGCTTCCACGTCGAGGGACCGAATACTTCGAACATGACTACGAATGAGCATCTCTGGCACAGTGGTTGATTCGACCGACTGTCAAACGCCGCTCAGGTTTGCTTTCATTTTCCGTGGAATCGATTGACATGCCATCGATGAGAGCATATCTTCACGCGGATCCGTGTAACGAGACGGTCATAAAGCAAATACCGCGTTTGAAGCGCCCGGACATTGAACCGCCCAGAAGTCTGACATGACGCTCATCCCGGACCAGGGAAGGCACATTCGGACGCTCGACGAGGACTAAAATTTTTCATGTCGAAAAATCGTTACTACTACTACGACCACGACCACTGCACTTTTGTCGAGGTAAAGCAAAAGGCCGTTTCAGTATCTCGACAGGTCGTGAGTATCGGAGTCTCCGCCATCCTGCTGGCAGCCATCATGGCCTTCACGGTCGATCGGATGCTCACCTCGCCGGAAGAACTGGCCCTTCGTGCGGAGAATGAGGCCCTTCAAGAAGAGCTGCAGAAGGTAGGCGACCGCATCGCTACGTACGCCTCCCGCATCGACGAGCTCTCGGAGTCCGATCAGAATCTGTATCGTACTCTCCTGGGCGCAGAACCGATCTCGGAAGACGTGCGCCGAGTGGGGGTAGGCGGCGCCGATCCGTACGACGCCTTTGGCCGGTTCTCGCCGGGAACGTCGGTAATGCTGCGCGAATCAGCAGAAATGCTCGATGAGCTCGAGCGGATGATTTCACTTCAGAACGCCAGCTATCGTCAACTTTCGCGCCTGGCCGTTGAACGTGAACGCGGGCTGGAGGAAATGCCCGCAATCCTTCCCGCCGACGGTCCGGTCGTGTCGGGATACGGGATGCGCTACCACCCGATTCTGAAAGTACGAATGATGCATACCGGACTCGACATCGTGATCCCGGTTGGAACGCCCGTTCATGCAACCGGCGATGGCGTGGTTAAAGAGGCAGGGCGCAATGTGGGCTATGGCAATTACGTAATAATCGAGCACGGTGATACCGGTTATACGACGCTCTATGCCCATCTGAGCAAGATCCATGGACATATCAAGCGGGGGCGGAAGGTGGCACGCGGCGAAGAGATCGCACTCAGCGGAAACACCGGCCGGTCGTCCGGTCCGCACCTTCATTATGAAGTGCGTGACGAAGAAAACCGGACGCTCAATCCTGTTTACTTTTTTGCTCCCAGCATGACGCCCCAGGCATATAATGAGCTTTTAGCAGCCGCCTCGCAGGAGGGCGCATCGCTGGATTAAGTCACGCCCACGCCGAACTTGCAGGATCCCGCACCCTTTCCCCAAATTTAAAGGAAAGGGTGTTTCTTTTGTGCTTAACTCTTGTACATTCACCCCGGTCGGCACCGAACTGTAACATCAGTTCAATTAACTTAACCGACTAATGAATGGATGCAGAGATCGAGACGGCCTGCGTGCTTGCATTTCACGGGAGAGCACGCTATCGTCCGCGTGCAAGCCGATAAAATATTGAACCGATTGCGTTCTACAGATTCCTCTTAATATGTACTGGACACTTGAACTTGCTTCGCATCTCGAAGACGCTCCCTGGCCGGCCACCAAGGACGAGCTGATCGACTATGCAGAGCGAACGGGAGCTCCGCTCGAAGTAAAAGAGAATCTCGAGGCAATGGAGGATGACGGCGAGCCATATGAGAGCATCGAAGAGCTCTGGCCCGACTTCCCCACCGCCGACGACGATTTTTACTTCGAGGAAGAGTAAGCAAGCCGCCTGGGAGCGCCGCTCGTGGCGGCGCCGAACCGATCGGCGAGTGATGAAGGGGATGCGGCGAACGACGATTGGATTCGGCGGCCTATTGTTGCTGATGTGGACGTTCGCGGCACCGAGCCTTCACGCCCAATCAAGCTCCGAACGTGACCCGCGAATCACGAATGTGAGGTTCGAGGGAGATCTTCACTTCCCGCGGCAGCAGCTCCTTCAGCGCGTTCGGACGAGAGCCAATCGGCGACTCCTTGGTGTGCCCGGTCTCAACTGGTGGCTCTGGCTCTATCAGACCGGAGATTCCGGCATTCTGGGACGAACACTCGGAGGTGCTCTGAAATCCATCGGTGAAGAACCGGCTGAGATCGATCCGCACCTTCTCGAGGCAGATGTGGAGCGCCTTCGCAATCTCTATCAACAGGAAGGCTACCGGTCCGCAGAGATAGAGGTGGAAGTCGACACGTCGTCTTCGGGTTCGACGGCCACCATCACCTTCCACATTGATGCGGGACCTCCTACTTTCATTCGCTCCGTCGAGTTTGGCGGTCTTGATTCGCTTTCTGAGGAGAGTCGTCAGGAATTAGCTCGGGGCTCACTCCTGCGCTCGCGCCGGGCAGAATGGATTGACAGCCGGCACTTCATCGCGCGGGACCGGCTGTTTTCGGAGCCGATGCTTCTCGAAGAACGACGGCGCATCCTGTCCTTTCTGAGGAATAGGGGATATGCGTCCGTCTCGAGGGATTCGATCCGCGCCGTCATTTATGCCGAAGATCCTGATTCTTTCGACGTCCGTTTCGAAATCAAACCAGGAGAGCGCTATCGCTTCGGCGACGTCCATTATTATGTGGTCGGACCGGAACCCGACCAGACCGT
>CBFGXY010000118.1:0-5917 GCA_965652945.1 uncultured bacterium | reverse complement strand
CATCGCCTCGGTAGCCTCAATAAGCGCGGCCTCACCGGTGGAATGGTAAAGGTAACCGCGAACGGTGCGCAGCGTGTCACCGAAATCAAGATCGAGCCGGATGCCGTCGATCCTGAAGACCTCGAACTTCTCGAAGACCTGATTATCGCCGGGGTCAACAAAGCGCTCGAGCAGGCTCAGGCCCTCGCCAAAGAAGAAATGAGCAAGGCGGCAGGAGGCATGCTTCCGCCGGGACTCGACATGAGCCAGTTTGGTCTCTAGAATCACTACGTGATACAGACCTGATCCGGTACGTATGCAATTCACTTCCGAATCGGTAGAGAGGCTCGTCGAGCAGTTCTCTAAACTACCTACGATCGGGCGCAAAACTGCTCGAAGGCTGGCAGCATACATCCTTAAAATGCCTAAGGAGGATGTGCTTGAACTTGCCGAGGCCCTCGTCGCAGTAAAAGAACGCGTTCGGTATTGCTCCATATGCTACAATGTCACGGACAATGACCCCTGTGCGCTCTGCATGTCTCCCCGGCGCGACCGATCCGTGATTTGTGTGGTAGAGGAACCCAACGATGTGATGGCCCTCGAGCGAACGAATGATTATCGCGGCCTGTATCACGTCCTGGGCGGAGCAATTTCGCCGCTTGACGGTGTAGGCCCCGAAGACCTCAAGATTCGCGAGCTGGTTGCGCGTATCGATCCTGCATTCGCCGACGTATCGTCGCAGGAGATCAACGCGGGAGACGGAGCACCAGATCACGTTCCGGTGCAGGAAGTGATTCTGGCGATGAATCCAAATGTGGAAGGTGACACAACGGCCTACTACATCTCACAACTCCTGAGGAACCACAACGTCCGCATCACACGTATTGCGCGGGGCCTGCCCATCGGAGGTCACCTCGAGTACGCCGATGAGGCGACACTGGCCCGCGCACTGGTGGGGCGCGACACGCTCTGACCGTTGGAAGAGAACTTTATCCACCGAGTCCCACTCTAACCCAGCCGTCCTCGTTAACCAGCCCTCGTAAATGAAGATAACCGTCATCGGTGCCGGTGCCATCGGATCAGCCATCGTGCATGATCTCGAGTCCCGACCCGAGGTCACTCAGATCCAGGTCTGCGACGCGCAGGCTCGATCACTGCAATCGCTGCAGAAATCTACCAGCACCACCAAACTCAGATCGTTCCAGGTGGATGTAAGGGATCCGAATGTGCTGGCTCCCATCCTCAAGGGCAGTGATTGTGTTATTGGTGCTGCGGGCCCGGATGTAAATCTCCTCCTCGCCGAAACCTGTATTGAGGTGGGCAGCAATTTCTGCGATCTGGGCGGCAACGACGTGCTCATCAAAGACAAACTGGCACTGGCCGACCGTGCACGTGAGCGAGGTGTGTGGATCGTACCAAACTGTGGCCTGGCGCCGGGACTGGTCAACATCCTGTGCATGCACGGTATCGATCAGTTTGATGAGGTCAAGAGCGCACATCTGCGCGTGGGAGATATACCGCTGACACCAAACCCTCCATTCAACTTTCGTATCTCCTGGTCGGCAGAAAAAATCATCGATGACTATACACATCCGGTACAGTTGATCCGGGACGGACAGATCATCGAGGAGAAACCACTGTCGCGTCTGGAGACCATCCGCTTCGCACCCCCCTTCGAATCCATGGAAGCCTTCTGTACCGCTGGAGGACTCTCTACGCTGGCATCCGATCTGGAAGGACGGCTGGGCAAGCTGGAACACAAAACGGTCCGGTGGCCGGGTCATGCCAGTCAGATGGCTTTCCTGCTTGGGCTGGGGTTCGGTGAGGACCAGACGATTGACGTTCAGTCGCATCTGACCTATCGGGACATCCTCGTCCGGCGGCTCCGTCAACGACTTGGAGGAGCGTACCACGATGCGGTGCTTCTGCGCGTACTTCTGTGGGGAACGGTCGGCGGCGAGACTCGATCGCTCGTCTATGAGATGATCGACACGTACGACGAAGAAAACGAGATCACGGCGATGCGGCGATGTGCGAGCATCCCTACTGCCACCATCGCGACCATGATCGCATCGGGAATGATCGAGGGCGGCGGAGCTGCGCCTCCAGAGCGCATCATTCCGAAAGAGCACTTCATCAACGCGGTGATCGAGAGAGGTCTCGATATTACGAGCGCATGGTACGACGGGCACATGGATGTGCGAGACGTCACCCTATCCGAGGCTGTCGACGACGCTCAATAGAGGGTACCATAGGCCCGAATCAACGTCCCGCGCATTGCACGCCCGCTGGGGGCGCACAAATCGATACAGATCTGGGCAAGATCGCCCGCCCGCACGCCGGCTGCATCCTCCGTCTCGTCATACAAAATGTATGAGGGAGCAATCACATGAGAACGAATACCCGTTTCGCCGTATTCGGCGTCCAGACTCTCCATCAATCGAATTACACCGGCTTTGGCCGCTGCATATGCACTCTGGTTGGCGATACCACGGTCTGCACCCTGACCTGATCCGAACGCAATGAGCACACCGTCCGCATCGGCCATCACGCGAGTCGCTTCCCGAAAGCAGATAAAAGTCGTTTTGAGATTCGTATCGACCACGGCCTGCCAGTCGCTCCAGGACGTTTCGGCTACGGGTGTCATCGCCCATGTACCCACAGTGTGAATGACGGCGTTTGGAACACCTTTCTGCTCGACGATCTCATCGAAGGCGTGGCGGGTCGATCGAGAGTCCGTCAGGTCAGCCTCATGAACCGTAAGATCCTGATGATGATCGAAGTCGAAATCCTCTCGGGCAACTGCCGGGCGGACCATAGCGCTCACGACCGCTCCCTCTTTCGCGAATGCATCGACGAGTACGCGGCCAAGTCGCCCCGATGCACCGGTGATCACGATATGAGCGCCGCCTACGTCCTCGTGCACTTAACCTATTGATTTAGTGAATGTTGTACTCAGAGCAACGCAACCTGATCGTCTCTGGGGAGGTTCAAGCTGCGACCATTAATCTCTTGAAGGAGACCGCCGAAGATAGTACTTTACATCACTATGATTCAGAAGGGTCCTGCGGAAAACATCCCTCAAGACCCGCGAATGCTTCCTTCGATTTATTTCGGACTTACGCCTATTCGGACGAACCGCTACAACGTTTAGCCTTCCTGCGGTGATTAGTGGCCCCGTGCCGCTCTAACTGAGACCTCGCTGTCTTTTTTCGTTCTGAATCCCTCGTGCGACTGTCGTCCGACGTACGATTACTTTATTCTCGTTTGCGGTCCCATCCGTTGATGCAACTGGGTGGGCTGTCGGCGGTCGCGATTGCACTGGCTGCAGCCATCGTCGGCTCTGCTTTTGCCGGAAGTGATGCACGTGATTTCCGGCTATTGATCGCATCCGATACGCTGATCTCGCCCGATTCGCTTGCAAATGATACGCTGCTTGCGGATTCGATCGAGGCGGACACAATTCCACATCGGGCGAACTACTATGTGCCCGGTGTTTACGGTGGCTCATTGATGGCCTCTCCCAGACCACGGCAGCAGCGCCCATTCAGCGCTCGGATCGGAGGTTACTGGCGGCATGAGCTGGAACTGGACTCGACTCAGCTACTTTACCGGGCCCGAGAGTATGTCGGTGACCTCGAGGTGCGAATCCCTCGAACAATGGATCTGCCCGTCTACCGAGGGGTCCGGCTCGATGAGGATATGCTGGCCAACTGGGAGGAACTCGTTGAAGCAAGAGCGAGGGCACGCAGACAACAGCGGCGCGGTGGTTTTGGATTCAACATCGTGATTCCGGGCGGGCAGCAAAGCGCCTTCACCACGATCTTCGGGCGACCGGAAGTCGACCTGCGGGTCAATGGGCAGGCCGTGATCAATGCGGGTTTCGATTATCGACGGAGCGACCAGCAGATCGCGCTCACCGGAAGTCCCAGCCAGTTCGATCCCCAGTTTAAACAGGATCTGCGCCTGGGCATCACCGGATCGATCGGAGACAAACTCCGGGTGGACGTCAACTGGGACACTAACAATCAGTTTGACTATCAAAACCAACTGAAATTGCAGTACACCGGCTACGAGGATGAAATCATCCAGAGCATCGAAGCCGGAAACGTCATGCTGCAGACCCCGTCGCGCCTGATCCGAGGCGGACAGAGCCTCTTCGGCATCAAGAGCCGACTGCAGCTGGGCAATTTGTCGCTTACCACCGTTGCCAGTCAGCAGGAAGGTCAATCGAACACTCTCGCCCTCGACGGCGGTGCACAGACGACTGAGTTCAACCTTCGCGCCTCCGACTATGATGAGTCGAGACACTACTTTCTCGGATATTACTATCGCAATAACTGGGAGCGCTCGCTCTCATCTCCTCCGACGCCTATCGTTTTTGACGGCTTCGAAGGCATCGAGACGATCGAAGTCTGGAAACTCCAGGGCTTTCTTAATCCCGAAGATGAGAACGTTCGCCAGGCGGTGGCCCTGATCGACCTGGGCGAATCCGAGCAGATGCTCGCAGCGACGCCGGAGGTACGAGACAACCTGCGAACGCTTCCCTCCAACGAGCAGGATCAGTATAGCGGGCAGATCCGGGAGGAATTGCGCAGACGAGACAATCTTGCATCTTATCTGGAAAACTCCCCTGATCTCTCCCAGACACTTCGCTCGACGGATTATCAGATCGGAACGTTCAAGCTTTTGTCACCCTCGCGGGACTATCAGATCGATCGGGCGCTGGGCTACCTGTCACTGACGCAGAGCCTCAACGACAATGAGGCAATTGCGGTGGCTTACCGTTACCGGGCAGGAGGCAGAACCTTCTCGGTTGGCGAATTTTCGACCGAGACGGGCGGTGGAGGATCCAGTCAGACTTCCGACCGAATCATTCTCAAGCTCCTCCGTCCGGCTGAACCTAAAACGCCCGCCGACGACGGCTCGCGCGATCCCGCATCTTGGTATCTGGAGATGCGAAATATTTATCGCCTCCCGGGCCGCGGCATCACCTCCGACGATTTCGAACTGGAAGTCCAGTACAACCCTCCCGGTCAAACGGCGTCCACGACAATCCCTCGCCTCAGTGGAAGCCGGACCATGATCCAGCTCCTCGGCCTCGACAGGCTCAACCAAGACGGGTCGCCCTCGCCGGACAACCGGTTCGACTTTTTGACCGGCTACACGATCGATCCGTCAAGCGGGCGTCTGATCTTCCCCTTCCTCGAGCCCTTTGGCGATCACATGGAGGGAATCATCGAGGAACTGGCGCCTGAAGAGGATCAGTCGGAGCTCAAAGACGACCTCGTCTACCGCGATCTCTATACGCGGAAACGAGACATCGCACAGCGAAACACCCGCCAGGATGTCTATGCCATTCGGGGTTCCTATCGAGGAAGTGTACAGGACTTCTATAATCTCGAGGCGTGGGCCGGCCTGATCGAGGGATCGGTGAGGGTAACGGCGGGAGGCGTGCCGCTTCAGGAAGGATCCGACTTCACCGTTGATTATCAGGGCGGAACTGTCACGATCATCAATCCCGCGTTCCTTACGTCCGGGCGTAATATTGAGATCAATTACGAGCAGAACTCGCTCTTCAATCTCCAGAAGAAGACGCTGCTCGGAGTGCGTGCCGACTATGTACTCGGCGAGAACGTCACCCTCGGTTCGACCTTGATGCGTCTGAGTCAGAAGTCGCCGGTGGATAAGTACCGAATCGGAGAAGAACCTATCTCAAACACCATCTACCGTTTCGATGGAGCGATGCAGTTCGAGCCGGAGTGGCTGACGCGGGCCATCGATCGCCTGCCGCTCATTCAGACACGTGCTCCGAGCTCCGTCTCCTTTTCGGGTGAGTTCGCGCAACTCAGGCCCGGAGCGACGCAGACGACCGCATTCCAGCGCACGCGCCGCGAGCTCAGAAACGACGGGATGGATTTTAAAGAGGATGAGTTGC
>CBFGXY010000117.1:0-5939 GCA_965652945.1 uncultured bacterium | reverse complement strand
GGGTGCATCGCAGTTTGTAGGGCAGCTTACGCTACATGCGGACAGATCCGCAGACGACGCAAGTGACGATTGGGGCCAGCCCTACACGATGAACTATTTCGACTCGGACCTTGGTCTGCTTTCGAACAACAGCGCCTTCGACCGCGAGAAAATGCGGACGGAGTATGAGCTCATGACGCAAGGTCGGTTGGCACCGCGTCACGCGTATATGGTGGAGCCTACGGGAGATGCGGGCTTTGTCAATCCGAGCGCATCACCGTCCTCGGGTACGCAAGGTGGTTACTCGGCGGGTTCAGGATATGGACCTTATACACTGGGCCCCGGCGAGAGTGTTCGTATCGTGACGGTAGAAGCGGCGGCGGGTCTGAGCCGTGATGCCAACGAGAAGATCGGACGTCAGTATCTACTTGCGGGAAGCAACCGGGACCAGGCGCAACTTACCTATGAAGTTGATGGCCAGACCCACAGCATGACGAAGAACGAGTGGGTCTTGACGAGCCGTGATTCACTCTTCCAGACATTTCGCCGGGCGATCGCAAACTATGAGTCCGATTGGAACATACCGAGTCCCCCCGCGCCGCCGGCTCTGTTCGAAGTGTTCTCGCGTGGTGGAGGAATCGAACTCTCATGGCTGCCCCAGAGCGACGAACCACTTCCGGATAACTGGGAAATTTACCGGTCACGGAGCCGCGTGGACAGTTCCTACACGCTCGTAGCTACCCTGCCGGGAGGCGATACGTCTTATCTCGACGAAGAGCCTACTCGAGGCATCGACTACTACTATTACCTCCTCGCGGTGAATCAAGGTGGCAACGACGGTACGGGGCTCACGCCGTCGGATCAGCCGATGAGAAGCAGCAGGTACTACACGCAGACCTATCAGCCCGCCCGCTTGCTGAGGGCACCCGGTGAAAGCATGGAGGACATACGCGTAGTCCCGAACCCGTTCAATATTCGATCTACGCGCGAGCTGAGATGGCCCGACCAGGATGACCGGCTTGGATTCCTGAACGTGCCGGGTCAGGCTACCATCAAGATTTACAGTGAGCTGGGTGAACTCATCGACACGATCGTTCACACCAACGGTAGTGGCGATGCTTACTGGAACCATACAACATCGGCGGGCCAGGTCGTTGTCAGTGGCGTGTACATTGCCGTGATTACCGATGATGAGACTGGCGAGCAGGCGATGCGCAAGTTTGTAATCATCCGATGACACCGACTTTCAGCCTTAGCTATACGAGACCGATGATAAACAGTCGCATACCCGTCCTGCTGGCTTTGCTGGTGCTTCTCGTAGGAGGTCGCCACGTGCAGGCGCAGGAAAATCAGAAACTGGCTCAAACCGGGATGAAGTTTCTGAGCATGTCCCATGACCCACGAGCTGCAGCCATGGCGGATGCGGTTACATCGGTTGAGGGTCTGACGAGCGCTCTCTTTTATAATCCCGCTGCGATGTCACGCCAGAGGAACTTCATCAACGTGATGGCCGGACAAACGCAGTGGATCGCTGGAATCGATCATCAGCACGCCACGTTGACGATGGCTCCTTCGAATGGACGCTGGGGCGTGTTCGGGTTTTCGATCCAGAGCGCTAACTACGGCGATATGCAGGAGACCGTCCGCTGGGATAACGAGCAGGGCTTTATAGATCTTGGCACATTCTCGCCGTCAGCATACGCGATCGGATTTGGATACGCTCGCGCCATCACTGACCGGTTCTCCGTGGGGGGGGCAGGTCAAGTATGCGAACCAGGATCTCGGCGCTACAGCTATGGAGCGAGGCGAAGGATCATCCGACTTCGTATACCAGGACAACTCCCAGGGGGTAATGGCCTTCGACTTCGGAGTCTTGTATCAGACGGGTTTCGAAAGTCTGAACCTGGCCATGTCGGTGCGCAACTTCGCTCAGGAGATTCGCTATGAGGATGAAAACTTTCAGCTTCCATTGAACTTCCACATCGGTATTTCAATGGATGCGATTGATCTGACATCGGCGGATCCCAGATTGCATTCGCTGCTCGTCTCGGTGAACGCAGAACGCCCGCGGGACTACTCGGAAATGGTACAGTTCGGCGCAGAGTATGCGTTCATGAACACGTTCATGGTGCGTGGAGGATATACCTTCCTCATCGAGAGCGCAATTCGTGAGAACAGTGAGGAGGGAGTCTCGCTGGGTGCAGGACTTCGGTATGACGTAGCCGGAGTCGGATTCGGAGCCGACTATGCATACACGACCTTCGGTGTCTTTGCCGATGTCCACAGAATAGCACTGCAGTTCTCCTTCTGAGTTTAAGCAAGCAATTTTCGGCCAGCCAATGGGCTGTAGATAAACGGATATCATGCGTACACCACGTACCCCGCTCTTCCGAATGCGGACCATCATCACGACCGCTTTCATCATGGCCACGGTTGGGCTCGTCGCCGGTTGTGAAGCCGACAATCTTGGCGGTGAGCTGTTCAATCCGGACCACGAATATGAGCGGCCCACGCCAACGATCAATCAGGTGATTCCATCCGCCAGAACACTTGCGGGAGTCGGCCGGGTTGAAATATTGGGCTCCAATTTCGTAAGTGATCCTGATGAAACGCTGGTACTATTTGAGGGGCAGCGCGCGCAGTACCTCGAAGCACCGACAACGGACAGGCTTGTCGTCAGGGCTCCAAACGTGGAAGGGGAGGCAGTACCGGTACACGTGACTGTTCTGGGTGCTGAATTTTTCGCCGACCCGTATCACATTGAACTTATCCCTGCAATTACTGAGCGTGGTGGTTTCGTCCCGCAGGACTCCCCACGGGGTATCGCAGTTGATGATGAGGGTAAGGTTTATGTTGGAATGTTTTTCGGAGCAAGTCCGTCCGGGGTGATTCGGATAACTCCGGAAAACGAGAGAGAACAGGTTGTTGCACCGCAAGGATGGGCATATGTAGACCTCGCCATACATGACAATTACATGTACATGGCGCGCGGTGCCGTTCCCATTATTTACCGCGTCGACTTATCGAATATCGAGACGCCGAACACTCCATGGATGTTGATGCCTGCTATGGGTGGAATCAACCGCCTTACAGTGGACGAATGGGGTAATATCTGGGCCGGTGGTAATTCGGGTAATATCAGCCATATCACACCCGATCAGGATCGGACTCCGGTGCCGTTTCAGGGTGATATTCGAGGCCTCGCTTATGGAAATGGCTTCTTGTACGTGTCCGCAATCCGCAACGAAGTTGGAGGATTGTGGCGGGTACCTGTCAGTGCATCAGGTGCAGGGGAGTTTGAACAAATTCTGGATTTTAGTACAATGGGCTTTGCCGCATATAATCCAGGAGGAGTGGAGGTCAAGGACAACGGCAATGTGTTCATTGGAACCAGTAGTTCTTCCAACGCCCTTCTGGAGGTGAGTCCCGGCGGTGAATGGAAGGCGTTTTATAGTGAATTGCCCGATATGCAACCTACTCTTACCGGTCTTGCGCTCGGCCCCGATAACTACCTGTATGGCGCCCGTCAAGGGGTGAGTGAACAGGTAGTCCGCATCGACTTGCAGTGGGAGCAAGGCCGCTGAGATAATGGACCTTTGGCGGCAAACCGCCAAGAGGCAGTAGAAAACCATCAACAAAGAAGAGGACCTAATGAGAAAGCTTTTACTATTACTACTCGTGGTTGCGCTGCTCCCGATGGCGGCCGTAGCCCAGGATGTAGAGTCCAACTGGGAATTCGACATGGTCTTCCCAACGGATGATCCTGCTCATATCATAAACAACCACTTCGGTGTTCACGGTCTGGTGGTTGATAACCAGAATCGTGTCTGGATTCAAACGCATTACGGACGTCCGATTGATGAGGGTATCCCGAACAGCGCACATATCCGCATCTACAACGAAGACGGTACTGAGGCCGACTTCTCTCCGCTGTATCAGGCAGTGATTGGAGATTCGACGCATGTCTGGGCAAGCGGTGCCGGCCGTGGTATGAGGCTCGACCATGAAGGCAATGTGCTCGTGTCCTGGGGAAGCACCCTATACCGGTTCAACGGCGAGACCGGCGAGCCGATGGGCTTCCACCAATTTGCTCATGGCCCTCTGACATCAGTCGGTGTGGATGAGATTGGCAACATACTCGTACCTGCAGTTCTGAATGATCGGGTCCTGCCGATCTATGATGAAAGCATGCAGAACCTGATCGTAACGGTCACTGAGGAAAGGCCCGGAATTGCCCGGTCGGCTAATTTCAGCAAAGATGGAACGCGTGCCTATGTCCCGCTACTCGGTGAGAGCGGAGGTTATGTGCTCACGTATGAATCAGAGTTTGGTCCGTTCGGTACGTACACACCGGTCGAGCCGATTGTAGTAGGTGTTCACGCGGAAGCTATCGCTATTGCACCGGACGACGTTCTCTGGCTTAGCGCTGGAAACGCGGCAGACGGTGTAAACGTCATGGAAGGTGATTCAATTGACACCAACTGGCAGCTTGGCCACTACTACGGCTTCGATCAGGAGACGGGTGAGCTAGTGGACTACATGGTCTGGGAGGGTGAGGAAGAGGCTCCTCATCGTCCGCGTGGCCTGGCGTTCAGCCCCGACGGAAAGTATGCCTACATTGGTAGCTTCGAGGGTGTTGCCGGTGATCCGGGCGTTCAGCGCTTCCGTTATGTTGGGGGTGGTGTTTCAGCCGAGCCGATCGATGGAACACCCACCTCGTTCTCACTCGATCAGAACTATCCGAACCCGTTCAATCCGTCTACCACGATCGAATTCTCGATTGTTGAGTCGGGTGACGTAACACTTAAGGTGTACGACGTCCTGGGCCGTGAGGTAGCTACGCTTCAGGACGGGCCGCTGACGGCCGGCGAATACAAAGTCAACTTTGAGGCCGGCGATATCGCATCGGGTACGTACATCTACGTTCTCGAGAACGCGGGCAACCGTCAGTCAAAAACGATGGTACTTCTGAAGTAGTCGAAGTCGCCTGATCACGGAAGAAGGCGTCCGGCAGCAGCGCCGGGCGCCTTTTTCAATTCCTGATCCTACCACACGTACCCGACGACCCATGACTGTTTCGAAGTATCCGGCATTGCTGTGTCTTGCGCTCATCCTGAGCAGTTTCTCGTCCGATGTTGCCACTGCCCAGAATGAGGCGCCCAAACACGAATTTCGCGCCGCATGGATCGCAGCCGTTACCAATCTCGACTGGCCGCTGGCGGGCGTAACCGATCCGGCGGTACAGCAGGAGCACCTGATCGAAATACTGGACGAACTTTCCGAGCTCGGAATTAATGCTGTAATCTTCCACGTCCGACCAGAGGCGGATGCGCTGTACGATTCCGAGTTAGAGCCATGGTCCTACTGGTTGACAGGCGAACAGGGCAAGGCCCCGGAACCATATTATGATCCTCTCGCTATGGCGATCGAGGAGTCCCATAAGCGCGGTATGGAGCTCCATGCGTGGTTCAATCCCTACCGCGTTGAGCAAGTCATTGGTCGCTACGAGCGGGACGAGTCACACGTATCGGTCGAGAATCCAGACTGGACCTTCTCATTCGAGGGCACACGCGTGCTGGATCCAGGACTACCTCAGGTGCGGGAATACGTCACTGAAGTCATCATGGATGTGGTGCGGAGATATGATGTCGACGGCATCCACTTCGATGATTACTTCTACCCCTACCCCGTCGACGGGCGCGTCATTACCAACGAAGACGACGAAACGTTTGCTGAGCATAACAGGGGGATCACAAATCGAGGGGCATGGCGACGCGACAACGTGAACCTGTTGATGGAGATGCTGAGGAGCGCAAGAATACTCCCTGTAGATGATTTTCCCAAAAAGTACAATTCTGTTGCGAGAAGAAGCTCGATCGGTTTCCAATCAGGAACGTTCTTTCCAAAACTAAAAAAGCTAACAATTACAAAAAAATAATTATTATCAGCATGTCCTTAAC
>CBFGXY010000116.1:0-5943 GCA_965652945.1 uncultured bacterium | reverse complement strand
CCTATGACTTCGCGTAGTGATCCTATGACTTCGCGTAGTGATCCTATGACTTCGCATACGAGCGCACAGAATCAGAAGATCAACCAGAGGGCAAGCAGCAGCACCAGCAGCAGAGCTATGATTTTGACCGAGCTTCGCTGGCGGGGCAGTTCGTAGCCACAGTATGGGCACTCATCCACTTCGGGGTCGATAGGAAGTGCACACGACGGGCATTCGATCGTTCGATCAGACATGGAAGATATTTGGACTCGGATAGCCGGCAAATAAAAAGCCGGGCCGCTCCTGAACGGCGACCCGGCCAATAATCGCATCGGGTGAGACCTCAGTTGGAGGATAGCAAGTTGCCGTCTCCGTCCACATACCGAATGTCTCCGAGATTCAACTCGCGAAGACCCGGCTCGATCTTTTCCCGATCACCGACGACGACCCAGACCATATTCCCCGGTCGAATGACATCCTTGACGGCTGGCACGAGATCATCGACCTCGAGGGCCCGGACGGTGCCTGCGTACGTATCATAGAAGTCGTAGGGAAGGTCGAACTGTACGATCTCGCCAACCGATCCTGCTACAGACGCCAGGGTCTCCCAGCGTCCTGGAAGCGTCAATGTCTGATTGTTCTGGGCCCGGGCCAGCTCTTCGGCAGAGACCGGTCGCTGACTCAGGATCTGCTCCACTTCGGCACGAATTTCAGCGACCGACTCGGCCGTCCGATCGCTCTGGACCGGCGCGTATGCGATGAACATCCGAGGTCCACGAGCATCGGCCAGGAACGAGCCCGCGCCGTAGCTCCACCCTTTGTCCTCCCGCAGGTTCATGTTCAACCTCGAGGTGAACGAGCCTCCGAGAACCGTATTCATCGCCTCAATGGCGATCTCACGTGGATTGTCTTTGGGCGGGGCCACATTAGCGGCGAAGATGACGCTCTGCTGGGATCCGGGGCTGTCGAGCAGGTAAATGATAGGACGCTCGGCAGGTCGCACGTCGGCGATGTTCTTCTGCGGTACGTCGGCGCGCTGCCATCCGGAGAAGAGCCGCTCGAGCTGCGGCGTCACCTCGTCGAGCGTAATGTCGCCGGCTACCACAAGGGTGGCGTTATTGGGACGGAACCACGTGTCGTGAAAATCGATCAGCTGCTGGCGCGTGATTCCCGCAACCGACTGCTCGTACCCCGATCCTGTAAATGGAGTGGAGTAGGCATGGTCGTCGCCATAGATCAGCCCGGGCAAGACGCGCAGTGCCATTGCGATGGGCTGGGCTTTTTCCTGCTGGATCTGAGCCAGTTGTTGCCGCTTGAGCCGCTCGAAATCAGCCTCGGGAAACGAGGGATTAAGAATCACATCAGCGAAGAGATCGAGGCTCTCCTCGAGGTTGGCCTTGAGAGCGGACAATCGTACGAAGGACATGTCCAGCGTCGAGGCGGTCGAGAGTTGCGCGCCCAGCTCATCGAGGCGTGAACCGATCTCAAACGCATCCATGTCGGATGTGCCTTCATCGAGCATATCCATTGCGAGGGTGGCCGTACCGGGCACGGCAAACTGATCCGATGCATATCCCGCATCAAACATCATACGAAACTCGACCATCGGGACCGTGGAGCGCTCCGCGAGGACGACGCGTAATCCGTTGGATAGAGTGGTCTCCTGAATGTCGGGGAAGTCTGCTGCCGGGGGCGGGGATGTTTGCGGAAGAGCGGACCGATCGACATCGGTTCCCGTTGCCTGCAACTGTGGATAGGGGTGTACTTCAAGTACGTACACGCCATCGGAGAGCCATTCCTGAGCGGCGCGCTGCACCTGATCGGGCGTGGCGGTAAGCTTTCGCTCGATTGTCGTCCGATAGAAGGACGGATCGCCCGCATAAACTGCATTCATGGCAAGCACATCGCTCTTGCCCCCGAATCCACCGATGCGTTCGATTCCGCGTATAAAGCTCGAGGTTAGCTGAGACCGAGCACGTGAAAGCTCCTCCTCGGTTGGTCCTTCAGCTAGAAACCGTTCCATTTCTTCATCCAGCACACGTTCCAGCTCGGAGAGCTGAACACCCGGTCGTGCCGTGGCGACGACTCGGAACAGGCTCGCGATTTCACCTGTCTGGACGAACGCAAAGACATTTGTTGCCAGCTCGTCCTCATAGACCAGGCGCCGGTGCAGGCGGGAGTTCCTGCCTGAACTCAGCACCGACGACGCAATATCGAGCATGTCTGCATCGTGGGATCCCCACTCTGGCACGTTCCACGTCTTGTAGATGCGCGCTTGAGGAACACGGTCCTCCATAGTCTGCCGCTGTTCGCCTGTACGCCTGGCGATCCAGACCTGCTGCTTGGCGACCGGCGGACCCGGCGGGATGCTTCCGAAGAACTGTTTTACCTTGGCGAGCGCCGTCTGCGGGTCGATGTCGCCTGCGATCGCAATGACCGCGTTATTCGGACCGTAATATGTCCGGAACCACTCCTGCACGTCCTCCAGTTCCGCTGCGTCGAGATCCTCCATCTCACCAATCACGGTGTGTGCGTACGGATGCCGCTCGGGCCAGACTGCATGCGTGGTAAGGTTGTTTACCTGTCCGTAGGGCTGGTTCTCGCTCTGACGCTTCTCATTCTGAACGACACCCCGCTGCTCATCCAGTTTTTCTTGCGAAATCGCGCCGAGCATATGACCCATGCGGTCAGACTCAAGAAAAAGCACGAGATCCAGCGCGCTCGTAGGGACGTTCTGAAAGTAATTCGTACGATCCCAGTTTGTCGTGCCGTTCAGATCCGTCGCCCCGACAAGCTCCAGCGGCTGGAAGTAGTCGTCGTCGTGGTTCTCACTACCATTGAACATCAGGTGCTCGAACAAATGAGCGAACCCCGAGCGCCCTTTCGGCTCGTTCTTGGATCCAACATGATACCAGACGTTGACCGCTACGATCGGAGCCTTACGGTCTTCGTGTACAATCAGCGTCAGCCCATTGTCCAGGACGAACGTCTCGTGGGGAATTTCAGGTATCGAAGGCAATTCCTGTGCTTTAAGCTTGGAAGGTGTCATGAACAGCAGGGCCGTAAGGGCCGCCATGAGGATGATATGTTTCATCGGTTATGCGGATCGATGGTTGGATCGAGTTGTGAGGCGAGTTCGCGTAGCAGAAACTCTTGCTCCGATGGCGAAAGATCGTCCTCATCGGCGATTCGACGAGGTCTTCGTCCCGGGGGATTCGTCAGTATTCCCATAACGAACGAAGCCAGAACCGCTGCGACCAGGCCGCCCAGCACAGCACGTATCACTGCTTTCACCATAGTGATCTCCAGTTTTCTGTCCACCCAGAGTCAATCGTCGACCGGAACCGGCTTTGCCGATTCAGACAGTCAATGGACCCAATGTCATGATCCGCGGACATAAGGACAAGGCAAACTTTTACGTGTTTCTCCTCGTTCGATCCAATTACCTTCGTACCCATAGGCCCGGCCCTTTACGATGAGATCTCTCTGCATCCACATCTCCCTGTTAGCCGTGGTCGCAGCCAGTTTCGGCGCCTCACCCGGCGAGTTGCTCGCGCAGAACGACAGTTCCATCCCGGTTGCCGCGGTTCGATACGGCGGCGGTGGCGACTGGTATCAGGCTCAAACACCGCTTCCGTTTTTGCTACAGTTTGTCCGCGAACATACGTTGATAGATGTTGCCCCCGAACCGGACGTGGTAGAGTTGGGGAATGAAAAGCTCTACAGCTATCCGTTTATCTTCATCTCGGGCCATGGTAACATCGTGCTTTCTGACCTGGAAGCAGAGCGCCTCCGAACGTATCTGGAACGCGGTGGATTTTTGTATATCGACGATGATTACGGCCTCGACCCATATATCCGCCGGGAATTGCAGAAGGTGTTTCCTGAGCGCGAGTTGATGGAGCTACCGTTCGGCCATCCCATTTATGATCAGCATTTTACCTTTCCGGATGGATTGCCCAAGATACATGAGCATGATGCGCTGCCCGCGCAGGGCTTCGGTATTTTCATAGACGACCGGCTGGCCGTGTATTACACCTTCGAGACGAACCTCAGCGACGGGTGGGAGCCGCCCGAGGTTCATCACAACCCGGAAGAGGTGCGCCGAAGATCGCTGGAAATGGGCACCAATATTTTGATTTACGCCTTATCCAACTGATATCTCGGTAGAGAAATCTCGTATGCGTTCAGGACTCATCATCACGATCCTCCTCCTTGTCGCGCTGGCGTATTTTAATCCCGGGATGGAAGATTTTCGGCTGTTCGTCGGCAGTCAGTCCGAGATCCTGATTCGACAGGAAGCGGGAGATGGAGCGATTGCCGACCTTCTGGCGACAATCGGCGGACGATTTGCCTCCGATCATATCGATCGTATCACTGAACGCCGGAATTACGTTATCTTCTCTACGTACACAATCAACGTCGACGTGGTGGGCACGGACGATGACGACTGGAAATTTCTGGGCATAGCCGGCCGGTTCGTCGAAACGCAGCGCCCTCGCTCCCTTGAATAACCTCGGATACGAATTCGAGTCTTGCACAATGAACGAATTACAGCAGCAGGACCCCCAGATTTTTGAAGCCATTCAGAAAGAGATCGAACGCCAGAACGACGGACTCGAGCTCATCGCGTCTGAAAACTTTGTTTCGCCGGCAGTGATGCAGGCGATGGGAAGTCCGCTGACGAACAAATACGCGGAAGGTCTGCCGGGCAAGCGTTATTACGGGGGCTGTCAGTTCGTGGACATCGCCGAAGATTTGGCTCGCGACAGGGCCAAGCAGCTTTTCGGATGCGATTGGGTGAACGTTCAGCCGCACAGTGGGGCATCGGCAAATGCGGCGGTCTATCTCACCCTGCTCGAGCCGGGGGATACGTTCCTTGGGCTGGACCTCGCACACGGCGGACACCTGACTCACGGGAGCCCTGTCAACTTTTCGGGCATCCTGTATAAAGCGGAATATTATGGCGTCGAACGAGATGGCGACATGGCGGGCCGGATCGATATGGATCGTGTCCGGGATCGCGCGAAGGAAGTCCGGCCGAAAATGATCTCGATCGGTGCCAGTGCCTACTCACGTGATTTCGATTACGAGACGTTTCGGTCGATCGCCGACGAAGTGGGCGCGTTCTTATGGATGGATATGGCGCACACTGCGGGACTGATTGCGGCGGGTCTCTTGAACGACCCGATGCCTCACTGTCACGTAGTCTCGACCACGACGCACAAGACGCTCAGAGGACCCAGAGGCGGGATGATTCTGATCGGTCGCGACTATGAAAACACCCTTGGCAAGGTGGCACCCAAGAGCGGGCGCACCCGCATGATGAGCGAGTTGTTCGATTCAGCCGTATTTCCGGGCATGCAGGGCGGTCCGCTCATGCACGTGATCGCTGCCAAGGCGGTCTCTTTCGGAAGCATTAAAGCCTGATTTCAAATCATACCAGGAGCAGGTCATCGCCAATGCAAAGGCATTTGCTGAAGCGCTCATAGAGAAGGGGTATGAGATCGTGTCCGGCGGGACCGATAATCATCTCGTGCTGGTCGATCTTCGCAGCAAGGGGATCACCGGAAAGGACGCCGAGATCGCACTGCAGCATGCGGAGATCACCGTGAACAAGAACATGGTGCCGTTTGATGACAAGAGTCCGTTCGTTACCAGCGGCATCCGACTGGGCACCCCGGCCATGACAACGCGGGGATTTGGAAAGGGTGAGTTCCGTCAGGTTGCGGATCTGATTGACCGGGTCCTCGGCAAGCCGCACGATGAACAGGTTCAAAGGGAAGTACGAGATGAAGTGCTCGCCCTGTGCAGGCGCTTTCCTCTATATGAAATTGACGGAGGTGTGGCGGAACGTTGAACCCGTGATACCGGTTCACCCTAACCGTTTGTAGATTCACATCTTTGCGAAATTAACGATCATAGTTAACGCCGGGTGTGGTCTATCCTCCAGGTGCGAATCAA
>CBFGXY010000115.1:0-5963 GCA_965652945.1 uncultured bacterium | reverse complement strand
GACCGGCCCAAGATGGAGGCAGCGCTGCGCAGCCATGGATTCCCCATCTTTCCGGATGATCAGGAACGCCGTGGCGCCAGTCGTCGAAGGCGTGCGAACCGTCGGTGATGTACTCCAGCCGGTATTTTCCTGGCTGAAGGGTTTTGAAACTGACCTGGCGACGGTTGTTGGCATGACCACCGGCGGGTACCGATTCATCGGCCGTCATTTCCCAGACGGTGCTGTCGTTGTCGGCGGCCACGAGCGTTCCAAAATCATAACGAGATCGCCCGATTTCGCCCATCGCATAGATTACGACAGGCGTCGGCTCCTCGATCTGGACATCGGCGATCCGATGCTCGTCATTGCCGACGGGAGCCAGGCTGCCGGCCTGGGTCTGGGTTTGCCACGGATCGAATCGCGCGATGGATGAGGAGTCATCCGGACTGACAAGATCCAGTCGAAGACCCCATCCGTAAGGATCATACGGCGGATTGGCCCTCCATCGACCGAACGCATGCGCCGGGTCTGTCCTGTATCCTATCTGGTAAATACCGCGGTCGAGCGACAGGGTGTCCTTGGTACCCCGATTAACGGCGGCTCCGCCAACGTACACCGCATTTCCCGGGCCCAGCTGCCATAAGGTATCGCCGGGGAAGCCGCTGCGAATCCATCCAAAATCGTAGGCCCGGTCTGATATCTCACCGATGCTGTAGACGAGGAGGTTGAGCGGCTCGGTAACCTTCACCAATTCCGTCTTGAATTGTTGATTGGATGTCGGCCCCGTCGACCAGAACGGATCCGGTGCAGACTTCAGAACCTCTTCGTGGGAAACGGCTATCGCTGCCTGTTGTGATTCTCCAACAGCTTCTATGATGAGCTCCCAGTCATCGGCGTCGCTTGTCCAGTGACGGCCGTTTCCGAAGAACCGGGTGAAGAACGATCGGCTTCGCCTGCTGGAGAGGTCGATTCCAAAGCTCGAAAAGTAGACCTCATAGAAGCCGGGCGGAAGTGTTAACGTCGTGTCCTCGTGAACCAGCGTAGCGCTGTCCTGCACTGGTCCGGGAGGACTCATCACCCAGACGGGTTCTCGGGTATGATGATCGAGGATCCATCCGTAGGCCGCAAGTAATGTGTCCGAGACAAAGTCACGAGATCCCGTGGCCGATATGCGTACCTGAGCCACCTCCTGCAGTCCAAACGCACCCTCGACGAGCTCCTCGGGCTCGATATCGGTCAATACTACGATCCCCTCAGGACGTCCCTCTTTGCTGCATCCGCGCAAAGCGACAAGCACGGTCAGCAAGATGAGGACCGCTACCTGAAGGCGAATGACCTGACGACGTTTCATAGGATAATTGGATGCGATTCGTCATCTACGTTGACCCGACGGCGAAGTTACTGAGCCTCGAAACTTGGCTGTGTCCGGATGTAACATTATCTAATCTATATTAGTATAGCCGTGGATCGCGGCCTGATATTTCTCGCGCACTTCTGCATGGCACTTCCCACACTCAATGACCGAATTCGAGGGTCGCTGGCACGCGGCCGTGGGAGGCTTTGGATTGTTCTGGTGCTTTTTGGTATCGGCTACGTTGCCGCAGCGGTGTACCATTTCGCCGTCTGGGCCGCGCAGTCGCCCGCCGCACCCGCCGTCGCGTTCACCTATCACGCGACGATCATCATCACATATACGCTGCTTTTCGTCTATCTGTCGGAGCGCGTACGGGCGTTCCGGACCGATCCTGCGGGAATATTCTGGACGATTCTGCTGGTGGCCATCGGATTCTCGGCCATCGCAGGATTTCTGGCCTGGCTGAGCAATCTCTTTTCTCCGGATGTTCTTCTGGAGGCCGAGATACGCGGCTTTGAGTTCGAAACGGGAGTACCGCTGACGCTCGCCACAGTCGTCAAGATGAACATTGTGGCGCTGATGGAGGCCTCCTTTGCCTTCCTCCTCCTGGTCATGCTGCGCGAGCTGGTTCACTTCAAGCGCACGCGCCGAAGCATCCGCAATTGGTCGCTGATGCTGATACTGATGACGGTGACCTCGCTGCTATCTTTCATGAGGTCGCCGCAGGAAGAACTGAGTCTGCTGCAGGGCATCGCGCTGCTTCCGACAGTCGGATTGATGGTGACTAATTCTTTCCGATTGTCATGGGTCGTGTATCTCTCCTTCCGCCAGAAGATGACCATCATCGGGCTGGCGCTCTTGCTGTTGATCGGGCTTTCGGTTGGGATGGCCACAGGCGGGGATGAAGGCTTCCTGCCGCGCGCCGCGATGTATCTCCAGCACTATAGTTATCCGCTGGGTACGTTCACGCTCCTGGTGTCGATATTTGCGATCCTGTACACCCTGACGGCACTTCTGTCGCTGATCTTCCACCTTCCGACCACCGGGGATTTCCAGCGGAAGACGGGTGAGATGGCTGCCATGCACTCGCTGACGTCGCTCGTCAGTCAGGTATTTGAACCTGAGCGTCTCTACGCCACCATTGCGGACTCTCCTGTGGAAGCGGGGACGGCGCAAACCACGTGGCTCACGATGCTTGACTCCCGGCGTGGATCGCTGAAGGTGAACGTCGTCTCGAGCACGAACATAACTCTCGAGGAAATCACGGAGCTCATCGATATCGATGCCCTGTTCGAAGAAGCCGCGGCCAAAGGATCGGCACTGGTACTGGAGGAAGCGGGGGCTGACCACCGCGTCAATGTCCGGCCGGATGATGGTATCGGAAGCCTCCTGGTGGTGCCGTTGATCTCACGAGAAACGCAGCAGGGTGCGCTGTTCGCCGCCCGCGACGTGTCGCACGGATTTGAAAAGGACGAAATCGAAGCGCTCACGGCATTCGCGGCCCAGGCCGCTCTGGCACTCGAGAACGCCCGCCTCTTTGAACAGAAAGTCGAAAAAGAACGATTGGCTCGGGAGTTGTCGATCGCGCGCGAGGTGCAACAGCGCCTTCTTCCGCAACAGCTCCCCATGCTGCCGGGGCTCTCACTCGCGGCCTCGTCGGTTTCGGCACAGGAAGTAGGCGGCGACTTCTTCGACCTGATCGATCTGGGCAACGGCCGGCTCGCGTTCATCATTGCGGATGTATCCGGGAAAGGAACATCGGCGGCATTCTATATGGCCGAGTTGCAGGGGATCTTTCATGCGCTTGCGCCTCTGGTCGACTCCCCGGCCGAGTTCCTCGTCCATGCCAATCGTGCTCTGGCCAATACGCTGGAACGGCACATCTTCATTTCTGTGATCTACGGCGTGATCGATACCATCGAAGAGGAGGTTGTGATGGCACGGGCGGGACACTGCCCTGCAGCCGTAATCGGTCTCAATGGATGTGCACGTTATATTCGTCCCGACGGTCTGGGGCTCGGACTCGACCGGAGCGATCGCTTTACAAGATCGCTGACGGAAGAGCGACTCCGGTTAAACCCGGGCGATGTCTTCGTGCTCTATACCGACGGCATTGTGGAGAGCCGGTCAGACTCCGGCGAGGAGTTCGGATATGAACGCCTGCTCGAGTCTCTCGGGCGCCATCGGCACGAAGATGTCGAAGTCTTGCACGAACGCCTGCTCGACGACCTGCACGTGTTTCTGGGCCACCGCCAGTATGACGACGACCTGACACTTCTAATCATGAAGTGGTCGGGAGTAGCACCGAAAGATCGAAAAGCCGACGTACAAGTGGAAGATCGTGGGATGGGTCGGCTCCATGATGTAAAATCAACGCAAGCGGCCGATACTCGATAATCACTCAAATCCCGAATCATGAGCAGCTTCTCTGTTGGCTTCCGCGCCAACGAATCCATCCAGATACTCGACCTCAAAGGTGAATTAGATGCGCATACGGCATCCGAGCTCGAGGCTGCATTGCAAAAATGTCTCTCGGAAGGCAGGCACGAGATCGTGATCAATGGAGAAAACCTGAACTATATCTCCAGCGCGGGCCTTGGCGTTTTCATGGCCTATATCGAGGAGACACGAGAGCAAGGAGGCGACATCAAAATCGCGGCCTTGCTTCCAAAGGTTTATAACGTGTTCGATTTGCTGGGCTTTCCCCTGCTGTTCGATATCGTAGAACACGAAGAGGAAGCCATTTCGCGCTTCTCTGGTGCATCCGAGGCCTAAACGGCGAGCCTGTGGAAGAGCAAGTACACCATCTGACCGTTCGAAGTGCCACCCGGAATCTCCTCGAAGTGCGCCAATTCGTGGAAGAGCACGCACGGAACGTGGGACTGAGCGATGAGGCAATCGACCGGTTTCGACTGGCCGTGGACGAAGCCTGTACGAACGTCATCGAACACGCCTATCACGGCGATGAATCGGCCGAGATACTGGTTACCATAAGAGCGGGTTCAGACCGCTTCACGGTGATCATTCGCGATTGGGGCGACGGGTTCCAGCCCCAGAATTATAAGAGCCCAAATCTATTGGACATGGTCGAGCAGCGACGAGATGGAGGGTTCGGCGTGCACCTGATGCGCCGCCTCATGGATCGCGTAGAGTACAGGCGGCGTGGGGATTATAACGAGGTAAAATTGACGAAGTACGTCGACGATTTCGGCCAGAACAAAGGCTGAACTAATCCAGAATCAGGCTGTGCCCCCGGTGTCTGATAAACCCGCGACCCCCTGATATAACGATGCGATACCGAACGTCAACGGCGTGCAGTGAAGGTCTCCGAACCCCACATCGCGCATTCGGCCGAGGAAGGCATCACCATCCGGGAACGCTGCGACTGAGTCCGGGAGGTAGCGGTACGCACCCTCATTTCCAGAAACGGCACATCCGACACGTGGGAGGATGAACCGCGAGTAGAATCCGTACGCCTGCTTGACAGGGAAGACGCGTGGATGGCTGAACTCCAGGACAACGAGCATGCCTCCCGGCTTCAATACACGATGGATTTCGGCAAGGCCTTTATTCAGGTTCTCGAAGTTTCGAACTCCAAACGCCACGATCGCCGCATCGAACTGCTTATCTGAAAACGGCAGTCGCTCCGAATCCCCTCGCTTGAGCTCGATCCGATCCTCCTCTCCAATCTCCTGAACTTTCTTTCGTCCTACGCGCAGCATCTCTTCTGATATATCCACGCCTACGACTTTTTCGGGCCCCAGCCTCAAGGCCTCGATCGCGAGGTCGGCAGTGCCTGTAGCAACGTCCAGGATCCGACGCGGAGCGGACTCTTCGAGCAAGGTAATCGCCTTGCGCCTCCAACCCTTGTCGATTCCGAAACTCAGGACGCGGTTGAGCAGATCGTAGCGCGGTGCAATCGCATCGAACATCTCCGCAACGGCTTCCTTCTTGCCGTCAGCCTCACCAATGGGTGGATAGTCTTTAGCCATGTCTAGCCTCTACGTGCTCAACTAAGCAGCTGTGCGAGCTTCAGCAGCTCGTAATTGATGTTCTTCTTGCGGCTCCAGACGTTCCGCATCGGGGTCAACCTTATTTCATTGTCGATTATACCGACCATGACGTTGGTATGGCCTTCCAGAAGAGCCTCCACCGCCGCAACGCCCAGCCGGCTGGCCAGCACACGATCGCGCGCGGTTGGCGATCCTCCGCGCTGCGTATGTCCGAGAATACACACCCGGAGGTCGATCTTGGCAAATGCTTCGTCGGCACGCAGAGCACGCTCGATCTCATTGGCTCCGCCCAGATCATCTCCTTCAGCAACGACCACGATGGACGACCGAGACTGAGCAGACATCAGCGAGTTGATCCGCTGTTTGATGTCCTCCATCTCGGTGATCGTTTCAGGAACGAGAATCAGTTCAGCGCCGCCTCCGATCCCACAATTCAAAGCGATAAAACCAGCATCACGTCCCATCACCTCGACCAGAAACACACGGTCATGGGCATCAGCCGTGTCACGAATGCGGTCGATGTTTTCGATCGCGGTGTTCAGCGCCGTATCGTATCCGATCGTCTCGTCCGTACCGAACAGATCGTTGTCAATCGTTCCCGGACATCCGACGGCTGG
>CBFGXY010000114.1:0-6019 GCA_965652945.1 uncultured bacterium | reverse complement strand
CCCATGAGCAAGACTCCTTTTCGCATCGCGGCGATCGACGTCGGCACGAACTCGTTCCACACGGTCATCGTCGATGCCTATCCGAACGGGGCCTATGAAATCCTCGATCGATTCAAAGAGATGGTACGGCTGGGGGAGCGGGGCTCGCTCGGAGGGTATCTGAGTGAAGCCGCGATCGAGAGATCGATCCGGGCACTTCTGAGGGTCACGCAGCTGGCGGAGGGCTGGGGGGTCACCGAGTACCTCGCCTATGCTACCAGTGCGGTTCGCGAGGCCCGTAACGGCGGTGATTTCATCCTGCGGGTGCGAGAAGCCACGGGGATCCGTGTACGAGCTATCGACGGAGACCATGAAGGATTTCTGATCTATCAGGGCGTGCGGCGCGCCGTCGAGATGCGCGAGCCGGTGCTGATCGTGGACATCGGTGGTGGCTCGACCGAATTCATCGTTTGCACGAGTGAAGAGGTGTACTTCCGCACGAGTCTGAAGCTGGGAGCCGCCCGGATGACGGCAGAATTTATCACGACGGATCCCATCGAACGAGACGAGTTTCGGGCGCTGCGAACGCATTATCGAAACGAGCTCCAGCCTGTACTCGAGGCGGCCCGGAAGGCCGGCGTCAAAGAAATCATAGGATCCTCGGGAACGATGGAGAACCTCGCGGAGGTCTGCATCAGGGAGTACGGAGATCCGGAACTGACAATCTACCAGCAGACCCTGGATGCGGAATCATTCCGCAACGTGACCCGGCAGGTAATGACGTCCAGCCGGAAGCAAAGGGCGAAGATGAAGGGAATCGATCGCAAGCGGGTGGGCCAGGTAACTGCAGGAGCGATCCTCGCTGATGTGTTGGTAAAGGATCTTGAAATCGAGCGCATTCGCATTTCTCCCAACGCGTTGCGGGAAGGAATGGTGGAAGACTTCATTCGAGCCAACAGCAAGCGATTACGATGGGCCGCTCCGTTTTCCGACATTCGCCGCCGGGCCGTGTATGAGCACGGGTTCCGATTCCGATGGAACAGGCGCCATGTGCATCATGTGACGGCTCTGGCGCTCCAGCTCTTCGATGCCACCGGCGAATTGCATGGACTCGGTATCGAAGAGCGCGAACTGCTCGAGTATGCCTCTCTGCTCCACGACATCGGTTATCATATCAGCCGAAGCAGTCATCACAAACATTCTAAGTATCTCATCACTCAGGCCGACTGGCAGGGATTCCTTCCTCGCGAGATCGAGATCATGGCGCACGTGGCCAGATACCATCGTGGGAGTCTTCCGCATAGCAGGCATACATCCTTTGCGAAACTGAGCACAGAGACGCAGTACGTCATCCGTTCGCTCGCATCGTTTCTTAGAATCGCCGAGGGTCTCGATCGGAGTCACTTCCAGAATGTGACCCATCTGAGGACCCGACTTGCGGACGACGAACTTGAGATCATCATTCGAACCAGGGGCGACGCGCAACTCGATCTGTGGGGCGGACGAAGGGCCTCCGATCTGTTCGAGAATACCTTCGGAAGGCGGGTTTCGATTCGCACCGAGAGTGGTCAGAATGGCGACGACGATGAGCCGATGAACATTTCGCCCAGGTCGCTTAGCGTGCGGAAACCGACATAAACGTCTTCTGAATCACCGTTTAGGAGAAAGATTTCTACTCGATTGGTGGATTCATTGTGCATTGACGTGTTCTTTTCTTGCCCTACGGTAGACGTTTGGGTAACTTCGGCGCGCTGCCATGTGAAGGCTTCCCGTTCTCTCGTGACTGCTCGAAAGGTAAAACTGCATTTATGATCGCCCCGATCCTGTTTTTTTTATTGGCCGTCGTGGCCGTCATAGCCGCTCTGGGGCTGATCCTGTCGCGCAACCCCGTGTCGAGCGCGCTCTGGCTGATACTCAATCTGTTTTGTATTGCCGGGCTGTATCTGACCCTTAATGCCGAGTTTATCGGCATCGCACAGGTGCTTGTATATGCGGGTGCGATCATGGTCCTATTTCTCTTCGTGATCATGCTGCTGAATCTCGGGTCGCTGCCAAGACTTCAGTCGTTTAGCTGGAAAGTGGCCGCGGCATTTGTCTCGGGAGGCGCCATCCTCGTTCTACTGCTCTATGTGATCGCATCCAGTCTGGATATACTGCCGGGGCCGCTGGTGGCTGAAGAGGCCGCCGCTACCGGCACGGCAAGCGCCGTCGCGCTTGAATTGTTCACCCGTCATGCGCTTTCGCTGCAGATAATCGGTATTCTGCTGCTTGCGGCAACGATCGGCGCCCTCATGCTGGCAAAGCGCCGCTTTATCTGATGTCTCAACACGCCATCCGCTGCACACCCGGCACCTGATTAGATGGAAATCGCGCTTAACTGGTATCTCGGCCTTAGTGCCGTTCTTTTTATCCTGGGCGTGCTCGGCGTATTGCTGCGCCGAAACGCAATCGTGGTATTGATGTCGGTCGAGCTGATGCTCAACAGCGTCAATCTTACCATTGTGGCATTCAGCCAGTCCTTCGGCGACGTCACGGGCCAGGTCCTCGTACTGTTCTCGATGTCACTCGCAGCCGCGGAAGCGGCGGTGGGGCTTGCCATCGTCATTGCCCTGTTCCGGAAGAAACTGACCGTGGATGTCAGCACCTTCCGTCTTCTCAAACACTGATTTCGGCACTGCCCGATCGCTCTGCACGTAATCAAGCGACTTCATGGAATTCGAGTTACTGGTTGCACTGATCGTACTGCTCCCGCTCGCCGGTGCCGTCTTCAGCGGATTGCTGGGGCTGTTCTTCCCCGCGATACGCAGGAATGAGACCTTCATCGGAAGCCTGGCCACCCTGCTGGTTGCCGTTCCCTTTGCGATCACCCTCTACCTGTTCGCCAACTTCGGTGGCGAGGCGCAGGTCACCACGATGTGGACGTGGATGGTGGCGGGAGATTTGACGCTGGATTTTGCCTATCGGATCGATCAGCTTTCGCTGATCATGTTGATGATCGTTACGGGGATCGGAACGCTCATCCACATCTACTCGATAGGCTATATGGCAGGCGACAGAGGATTCTGGAAATTCTTCGCCTATCTGAATCTCTTCATCTTTATGATGCTGAACCTGGTTATGGCCGACAACCTCGTCGTGCTGTTCCTGGGTTGGGAAGGGGTGGGCCTGTGTTCGTATCTGTTGATCGGTTTCTGGTACGAGGAAAGAAAGAACAGCGCTGCGGCCAATAAGGCATTCATCGTCAACCGTGTCGGCGACTTTGCTTTCCTGCTGGCGATGTTCCTGTTGTTCCGTGAGTTGGGCGGGCTGGACTTCGGGACACTGCTGGCAGATCCGGGCGCAATCTCCCAGACGACGGTAAACTGGGCCGTGCTCTTGCTCTTCTTCGGCGCAACGGGCAAGAGTGCTCAGATTCCATTATTTGTGTGGTTACCGGATGCCATGGCCGGTCCGACACCGGTTTCGGCGCTCATCCACGCCGCCACGATGGTCACGAGCGGTTTGTATCTGCTTGCACGGCTCTCGCCTCTGGTGCTTGCGGCACCGGCGATTATGACCGTAATCGCGATCGTTGCCGCAGCCACCGCGATTATGGCGGCGCTGATAGCGATCACGCAGAACGACATTAAAAAGGTGCTCGCCTATTCGACCGTCTCGCAGCTTGGATTCATGTTCATGGCAGCGGGCGTCGGAGCATTCTTCGTTTCCATCTTCCATGTGATGACCCACGCGTTCTTCAAGGCCTGCTTGTTCCTCGGCTCTGGAAGCGTGATAAACGCGATGCATGGGGTGGAGCATGAACTGCAGGAGAGAGGCGCCATCCCGGGCAGGACGGGCCAGGAGGCCGTAGGGGAGGCCACGCAGCCTACATCGGAAGAGTACACGCCTCCGTTCGATGCTCAGGATATGCGCACGATGGGCGGACTGGCCAAGTACATGCCCTCAACCAACATCACCTTCCTGATTGCCACGCTGGCCATTGCCGGAATCCCGCCGCTGGCCGGGTTCTGGTCGAAGGATGAGATCCTTGCCAAGGCCTTCGAGTATGGCTACGATGGGCATACCTACGCGTATTTCGTGTTTGCGATCGGCCTGGTCACGGCGCTGATCACGGCATTTTATATGGGCCGTGCCTACGTGCTGACATTCCTGGGGAAAGAGCGCTGGCCGATGGCCGATCAGGTCAAACCTAAAGAGTCACCCGTCACCATGACCGGGTCTCTCTGGGTGCTTGCCATACTCTCAATCTTCGGAGGCTTCCTCGGCGTTGCTCCGATCGTGACGCGGCTGACAGGATTCGAGAACTGGATCCATACCTACCTCGGAGCACCTTACGGAGGTCCCGTCGCAGAACCTGTAATCGGACCCCTGGGCGCGTCCTATCCGGCTATCGAGCTGGTGTTGATCCTGGCCGGGTCCCTGATGGGAATCATCGGACTGCTGTATGGATGGCGTGTCTATTCTCGACAGGGTCTCGAGTACGATGCGCGACTCCGCACGTCACTGGGCGGGCTCTATCGGCTCTTTGAAGGAAAGTTCTACTGGGATGAGTTCTACGATCGGACAATCGTGAAACCCATTCTTACATTTTCTGAACGTGGTCTGGCCATGTTCGACAAGCATGTGGTAGACGGAGCCGTCAACGGAGTGGCTGCACTCACAAGCGGCTTCGGACGCAGCCTGCGCTATATCCAGAATGGTGTGGTGCAGGCCTATGCACTGGCGATGGTCGTCGGTGCGGTCCTGATACTTGCCCTGGTCTTATTCCTCTGAACGAACGCGGCCTCGTCGCTTCGCGGATCAAGAGAAAGTTATACTGCGGATGGATATCCCGAATCTGATTTCAATCGTCATTTTCCTGCCTCTCGTGGGTGCGCTGGTGACGATGCTGCTGCGCAATCCGCAGACGCTCAAGGTCACAGCTCTGATCACGACGGTGGCCACGTTCGTGCTGTCTCTGGGCCTCTATATGGCCTTCGATCCGTCGGTGAGCACGACGACGGCACCACAGCTTGCCCACCTTGCGTCGTGGTTTCCAGACTTCATCGACATTAAATACTATGTCGGTGTCGACGGTCTGAACCTGCTACTCATTCTCTTGACCACTGTGCTCGGGCCGGTGGTTATTCTTGCCTCATGGAACTACATCACAGAACACGTTAAGGGCTACTACACACTCATCCTGATTCTTCAGACAGGGGTCACGGGTGTCTTTGCGGCTTTCGATGTATTTCTGTTCTACATCTTTTTTGAACTCACGCTCATCCCGATGTACTTCATCATCGGAATCTGGGGCGGAGAGAATAGAATCTATGCCGCGGTCAAGTTCGTCCTCTATACCCTGGTAGGATCTCTGCTCATGCTGGTGGCGATCCTGTATCTGGGCTATGCCGCCGGTAATGCAGTCAACGACGGTATCTTCACGACGGACTGGTTCAAGCTCGTCTCCTACAACGTACCGCTCGGGACGCAGACGTGGCTGTTCCTGATCTTCGCGCTGGCCTTTGCGATCAAGGTGCCGATCTTTCCGCTCCACACATGGCTTCCGGATGCCCACGTGCAAGCGCCGACCGGTGGATCCGTCATACTGGCGGGCGTGCTGCTGAAGATGGGTACCTACGGCCTCCTGCGGTTCTGCCTGCCGTTTTTCCCGAACGCCGCGCAGGATTGGGCGATGGTGTTCGCTATACTCGCAATCATCGGTATCATCTACGGCGCGCTGGTCTCACGCGTGCAGTCCGATGCCAAGCGACTGGTGGCGTATTCGTCGGTTAGCCACCTGGGCTTTGTCGTCCTCGGTCTGTTCGCCTTTACGGCCGAAGCAATGCAGGGCGCGCTCATTCAGATGGTTAATCATGGCCTTTCCACCGGCGCCCTCTTCCTGCTCCTCGGAATGCTCTACGAACGGCGCAAGACGCGGGAAATGGAGGATTATGGCGGAATCGCCCGCACCGTACCGATACTGACCTTCTTCATGGTATTCTCGGTACTGGCATCGGCAGGACTACCGGGGCTCAACGGATTCGTCGGTGAGTTTCTG
>CBFGXY010000113.1:0-6055 GCA_965652945.1 uncultured bacterium | reverse complement strand
TGCAGAGATGCTGTGGCCCGCACCGGGACCCTGTACCGAACGCGGTCAGCGAGGACGGATCGGTATTCTCACCCGGGTCTGCTCCCAGTTGATGACCAGGTCGATGCCGTGATCCTTCTCGTCGAAGTCGATTGTCAACGCTTCATACGTAGCGTTCGTCTTTTCGACAGGTACGTCTACGCGAAGATAATCGAGCGAGCTGTCGTACTCATACGCACCCCACTGGCCTAAGCCTTTGTTCAATATCACGATCCAGGAATTTTCTCCGGGTATCGTGAAGAGGGCATACGTTCCTGCCTCGACCGGCTCGCCTGCAAAAGTTATCGCACCCGTGACCGTCAGTTCGGTGGCTTCGTTGGCACCCGTGCGCCAGACTCTGTCGAAGGGAACGAGCCCCCCGAAAATCGTCCGATTGCGCATCCGGGGCGAACCGTAGACGATCTTGACATATGTCCGGCCGTTGTCGATGCGAGCTGTCGAGAGCATCGTCGGACTCTGCCGTAGTTCCGGTGCCGGAACGATCTCGCCTCCCACTGCAGACTGGCCGCGGACGTCCCGAACCGTCAATACCAGCACCATCGGGATGATTATGGAGAGGAGCGCACGTCTCATAGAGTTGTGGAAATGTAGATGAGTGAAGCCGGGTAAATATACAACGCGTCGGTTCGCCGTGCCGATACGCCACTCCGCATTTCATCGAGGTAGGATTAAGGCGATTGCCCAACGCCCCGGGCACGCAGCGCTTCTGAACTTCATATCGCATCGCCGCCGCTGTCATGACTGCTCCAAGTAGGTCTGGACATCTGATCCGTGATCCAACGGGCCGTTGACTGACAAGAGATTAAGTTGTTTGTATGCATATATTTCCGCCGCATCGTGCAAATTCTTATTACCATAGCTTAACGAGAAGGGCACATGCCGCAGCCGACTCGGTTTCGTAGCTACCCGTTATCCAATCCTGACAACTTCTGGAGGCACCCGTGAACAAAGCCGACATCATCGACCGCGTAGCAGAAGGAACTGGGCTGACTAAGATTGAGACCGAAGCCGTCGTGAATGGCTTTATTCATACAGTCATTGATGCGATGAAAGAGGGGAAGTCGATCGAATTACGTGGTTTCGGAACCTTCAAAATCCAGCACCGCGCTCCGCGTACGGCGCGCAATCCGCGAACGAATGAGGAGCTTCAGGTCCCGGCGCGGTATGTCCCGGTTTTCAAACCGTCGAAAGATTTCCGCAACGCAGTCGAACGGGAGCTTGGCCAGAGTCGTTGAGCTCCCGCCGACGACCTTTACGAGACCCAGGCGGCCGAGAGATTTTCAGGCCGGTGTCCTGGCAACCCTTGCGTATTGAGCCTCATACGCAAACAGATAACCGGCATTGTTGTCATGAGACTTTAACACATATGATCGTCCAGGCTGCCGGTCGCTCCATTTCCCTCCTTTGAAATAAGCATAGTAACAGTCCATAATCGAATCGATAAAGTATCGGATCGAGCGAAAGTGATGCCTCGAGGTCCGAAAATGTCTGTTGTTATCGAACTGTTATTGTGATCAAAATGAGTGCATTGAAAGATGAGACAAGAAGTTGTTTCGATGCACTCAGGTTTGAAGGAGCGGCACCCCGACTGTGCTGCTGACTCGTAAGCATGCCGCGGTAATAAGGGTTTACAATTCAGCGTACACTGGTATTCCCAACGAAGAGGGCAGCAACGTCCGATCGTTCACCCGGGGCGGCGGTGCCTCGTTGTTGCGCGAGGCGTTTCGTGCGTCAGATTTCAAGAACCTTACCCTGAAGGTCTGGGTTACCGTGTCGACAGCCGCGATGATCGGACGATCGATGGTCCCGAAGCCTGAATCAGCGCTTTACTTTTCTGGACTCCAGGTCGCCCGATGACAGAATTTGCCACCCATGCCTTGTATCGGCGCCTCCATTCAAGTGAATGGACACGCTCCAGATGGGTTATATTATCTGACATCGTCGGCCTATGAGTACATGAGAAGACATCCTCCAACCCAATGACCGACTCTTTCAGGAGCTGCCCTTCGTGCGGAGCTCGTATTCGTTCGACCTCCAGTGTCTGTGATCTCTGTGGATACGATCTCGATTCCGGCGAAATTGAAGGCGAAGATGCCGGCTCGTCGTCGGGCGGACCTCAGTTCTGCAGTGAGTGCGGCTCGCGAAACACTGCGCAAGCCAAATTTTGCAGTCAATGTGGGACGCCGCTGAGTAGTCAGCCGGCGCAGACTTCTCCGCCCCCCATCAGTGCTCAGCTCGATCCGCCCGAGCACGAGAAAACTGATGAGGAATCAGGAATAGGTAAGCAGGTTGCGTTGCTTGTTGGAGGGGCGGTTCTGATCGTCATGGCCCTGTATATGGTCACTCTCGTGAGTAAGCAGAACGTGACGACCGGAGGCGTACAGGCAGCGGTTCCACCCGCAGCCACATCCCTCCTGGAGGAACACGATGCCGTCCCGCTTTCGGCCGAAGCGGAGACGCAAGTCGAACAGCTGAAAGCGTCCATCAATCAGGCAGATGGGGAAGAACGCCGCGCGCACCAACGCGCCCTCATCGACCTGTTGTACGAGGCAGATAGACCTGACCTGGCAGCTATCGAGGCTCAATATGTGGCCGAAGAAACCGGCGCCCTGCAAGACTGGCGCGACGCCGGTGATCTCTATTTTCAGTGGACGGAATCTGCCGAACCAGAATTGCGGTCCGATCTTGCACACCTCACCATATTCGCGTACGAGCGCGTCCTTGAGCAGGACCCCGACAATTTTGACGTTCGATCTAATGTAGCGTGGGTGGCACAGTATGACGCGGCCAATCCGATGCGGGCAATCGATGAGATAAACTATATTCTCGAACGCGAGCCGGATCACCTGCAGGCGAACTTCAATCGGGGATATTTTCTCATGCGCATCAACCGGTTCGATCAGGCTGTCGATCAGATGGAACGGGTGCTTGAACTTACCGACGAATCCTCTCCAATCGGTCGGCAGGCCGCCACGCTGGTCCAGATCATCCGGGAGGAGCAGGGTCGGATGGGTAGGAATAGATGAGCTTTCGATCGCTCAGTGTCTGGCCGCTCCTTTTCTCGCTCTCCTTGGGAGCGTTTCTAGCGGCCTGTGACTCGGGGCAGTACAGTGGTGCGCACTCGCTGGAAGCGACAGCCGATTCGGTTTTACGACTGCTGCACAACGACCAGTGGGAGGCGCTAAGTGAAATGGTCCACCCCGAACGGGGCGTCACCTTTTCACCCTACGCGTATGTGGACCCACTCGAGGTGGTTACTCTCAGCAGGGAGAACGTCGCTGGGATTGACGCCGATTCGACGGTGTATCTGTGGGGAGTCGAGGACGGGTCTGGCAATGAGATCCGAGCTACGCCATTGGTGTTCATCGATCAATGGATAACGGATCGTGATTTTACGGCGGCTCAGAGGGGCGCACGTGATCAGGTCTCGGTCTCTGGCAATATCCTGAACAATCTGCCGCATGCTTTCTACGATGAGCCTCCGGATGTCTCTGCGCGAGAAATCACCTTTATCGAATATTACCTGGAAGGATCGGAGCAATATTCCGGTATGGATTGGGCGGCATTGAGATTGGTATTCGAAAGGGTGGAGGAGAGGTGGTATCTTCTTGGCATCGTGAGGGACCGCTGGACCATTTGAGCCACATATTATCTTGCCTTTGAAAGCTCATCTCTCACAACTACCCCCTCGCGACAGTTGATAGACCTTTTCACACCGGAGGAAAAGACTCGCATCGAACGCGCGGTATTTGATGCGGAGAAACGCACATCGGCCGAGATCGTCCCCTGTGTAACGGATGCTTCGGGAAGTCATGAAATAGCCTTGTGGCGAGGTGCCGGACTCGGCGCGGTGCTGGCCGCTGCTCTGGCGCTGGTGGTCATTCGGTTTTATGTAGGATGGGGATTGGCATGGCTTCACGCACCTACCGGCATGGCGTTGGTGATATTTGTCGGAGGCGTGATCGGTGCAGCCGCTGCCGGATGGATCGCACCTTTGAAACGGCGCCTGGCAGGCTCAGCGTATTTGAGCGCACGCGTACATCAGCGTGCAATGCAGGCATTCGTCGAAGAAGAAGTATTTCGTACTCGCGGCCGTACCGGCATCCTGATCTTCATTTCTCTCTTTGAACATCGGATCGAGGTACTGGGCGATGCCGGGATCAATGCCGCCGTAGACGATGGCGATTGGGTGGAAATCGTCGAGCACCTGCAGCAATCCATCCGGCGCGGCCGCCTCGCCAACGGACTGGTTGAAGCGATAACAATGTGCGGTGACTTGCTTGAGAGAAGCGGGCTCGCGGTGGAAGCCGAAGACGAGAACGAATTGGCCAACCGCGTACGGCTGGTACGCTACGAGCGGTAGCGAAGTAAAGCTCAGTCCTGTTCTATCTCCAGCACCAGTCCATCGCGATCTCGCACGAACAATCTTCCTTCCACTTCCTGGTAGTGGTAGGAGGATGCGTCCATTCTCGACCGAAGTTCCTGCCAGTGCCGCGTGGGAAGTCGAAAGCCAAGATGATGGATCCCTCCTCGGCCCGGAATGGTGGGATGACCCATTTCCGGCATTTCGATGATTTCAAGCACGTCATACTCGCTTCCGTCCGTGAGCATGGCACGGCGCCGGCCCTTGCGGATTGGATCCTCTTCGATGACGCGGACTCGAAAGCCCAGCAGTTCGACGTAAAAGTCGAGTGCTTGCTCGAGTGAGGTAGTCATGATAGCTGCGTGATCGAGGCGCATCGTCTTTACGAACTGATAGAAGCGGCAGCTTCGGTGCTAAAGCGCGTCGAATCAACGCCGAGGCGCTTCATTTTTTTATAAAGGCCCTGCCGCGACAAGCCGAGCTCGGCAGCGGTGGCTGAAACCTGTCCGTTGTTTCGAGCGAGGATGGTTTCGATGTGCGAACGCTCGGCCTCCGCCACTACGTCCTCGAGCGAAACGGGGCGCACACCGTCGTCATCGAACGTCTTCAGATCAAGCGAGCCCACGATCGCTTCGGAGAGGTCGTGGAGATGTATGACCGGTGCGGGCTCGCTTCCGACGATCGTCAACAGACGCTCGAGTTCATTCTGTAATTGCCGGATGTTGCCCGGCCAGTCATACTTGACAAGTGCTTCCAGAGCCGGTTGTGTGATGGATGCCAGTGTGAGGTCCGTCGGGCGAAGCTTTTCGATTAAATCCGAAACTAGGAGCGGAATGTGCGAGCGGCGATTCCGAAGAGGCGGTAGTTCGATCACTAGGCGCCCGATCTCGTTCAACAACTCGTGGGAAAGCCCCGGCAAGTCGATGAGATCCTGTAGTGGCTTCGTGGTAGATGCCACGAACCTCATGTTGTAATCACGACTGCGAAGGAGTCGAGCCAATCGACGCTGTGTATCGAGGGGCAGCCGGTGAATCTCCCTGAGAAACAAGGTTCCCCCGTCGGCCTCTTTGAAGAGTCCACCACCGTCGCTGCCGAACAGGACAACGTCGATATCCCCGGATACCGGCGCCGTGCAATCGAAATGGATGAACGGACCGGAGCCTGGTCGTTCTATTTGCTCAGCGAAATATTTCTTGCCGGTACCTCGATCCCCCACAAGAAGAAGCGGCAATCGAGTTGACCTGAGGTCGGGTACCGTATCCCAGAATGCAAGCCTGAAGGTGCCGCCATCGGGCCATCGAAGCGGACGCGTCTCTGAGGGCAAGCGTTGACCCGGAACACTGGTTACCGGGTCCCCGAATACGACCTTCCGGCGTTTGTCTATGCGATCCGGAAAAAGAACGAGACGGTTTGCAGCATCCGGGATGGCATCCAGCAGTTGTTTTGCCTTCAGAAGGTCACCTTCCCGCACGGCCGCATCGATTCCGCACAGTTCCAACTCAGCCACAGCGGGGGAGTAGGTGCGGGCACCGTCGGAAACCAATGCTCGCGCCTCGCCGGAAAGGCGCTCAATGAACTCGGCAGAGTTTCCTTCCAGGACCGCCAGCCGAGTCTCGAGCGCACGCAGGCGTCCGCTGTACAAGGATACATTCA
>CBFGXY010000112.1:0-6077 GCA_965652945.1 uncultured bacterium | reverse complement strand
ATCGGCATCCGACTACGCGCATTATCCCGGACGAGAGGATTTTCCCACCTTCACCTTGACCTGACCCGGGGAGGCTCTTTTATCCTTCAACGGCGACCCATGCCTGCCGGCGGTGGCTCTTCAGCACGCTTTCAACTAAAGTGACGGATCGATGACCGTCGGTGAAGGTGGGAAAATCCTCTCGTCCGATTCCCGGCTTGCTATCCGATTGGAGGAATCGGTAGAAATTTCGGACCGTGTTCAACAACGCATCGGGATATCCTTCCGGATGGCCGCCGGGATAATGCGCGTAGTCGGATGCCGATCGGTCGAGTAAAGACGGATCTTTGATAATTGTCTGATTGGGCTCGGAGCGGTTACCGATCCACAACTCGTTCGGCCTTTCCTGATTCCATGCGAGGGCGCGCTTGCTCCCGTCGATTTCAAACCACTGGTGATTTTTTCGGCCGGCGCTCACCTGGGATATAGTTGCCGCGCCTCGGGCTCCTCCCTTGAAGCGCAGCAGTATCGTTCCCCCATCTTCGGTGTCAACCGATACGCGCTCGCTGCTTCCGCTCCCCTTCTCGAACGATCTCGCCACCCGGGCAGGTCTCTCCCGGGTTGGATGTACGGTGAACAGGTCTGCGAAAACGGACTCGATTTCCAGACCCGTCACGAACTGAACCAGATCGCACCAGTGCGATCCGATATCGGCGATTGCTCGTGAGGGACCGCCTTCTGATGCGTCGAGCCGCCAGTTATAATCGGTATCGTAGAGCAGCCAGTCCTGTACGTAATGACCATGAACCAGAAACACCTTGCCGATGGTATCGCTTTCTACAAGCTCACGAGCCTGACGAATGAGCGGATAACTACGATAATTGAAATTGACTCCGGTTACCAGCCCACGCTCTTTCGCAATGCGAATGAGCTCTCGCGACTCGTCCGATGAGACTGTCAACGGCTTCTCTGCAAAGACGTGCTTACCCGCTTTCAAAGATGCTTTGTTGACCTCGTAATGCAGATGATTCGGAGTACAGTTGTGTATGACGTCTATCGAATCATCGCTTAGCAGATCGGTCCAGTCAGCCACGATTCGGTCAATGTTGAACCGACTGGCCACGCGCTCGGCACTCTCTCTCGATCGCGAGGTAACGACAGCAATCTCCACACCCGGCAGGCGTCGCAGTGCCTCTGCATGGGCAGCGCCCATAAAACCCCCGCCGATAATCCCAACTTTAATACGTTCCATCGTTCAAAGGGAAATCATCTAAGGAGTTCTGACAGCGCGGCGTAGCCCTTGTGCGCAGTCTCGATGGAATCAGAAGGGTTGTCGTGTTCAAGAAATGCATGTCGCAGTCCGGCCATCGAGTTAAACTGAAAGATCCCGCGGAAGTCAATGGCACCATCTCCGACATCGACCATCTCGCCGGCAGCGGATCGATCCTTTATGTGATACGCGTGCACGCGACCGGGATACCGCTCGATCACCTGGACCGGATCGACGCCTCCATCGACCGCCCAGTACAGATCCAACTCAATCACAACATGGTCGGAATCTGCGTGGTCCATCATCACAAAAAACGGAATCTGGCCATCGATTGGCTCAAATTCGAATCCGTGATTGTGGTACCCAAACCGAATTCCCGCGTCGGACATGCGCCGGCCGACCGTGCTCAGAAAGTCACCAATCGCTCTGTAATCTTCTAAACTGGAGTGCGGTAGAGCGCCTGGATGAGCCAGAATAACATATTGATGCCCAAGGATCTCGGCGGCCTCGATAACGTGGTCGATATCATCTCTTAGAGATGTATATCCGACGTGCGCAGCGGGCGCTTTCAAACCCGCATCGTCCAGCATGGCCCTGAAGCCGGCCGGACTTTGACCGTGATAGGAGAACGTCTCGACCTCTTTGTATCCGATCTCGGCCAATCGGTGCAGCACGGCGGCAGGGTCGACTCCCATCACATCGCGAAGGGTATACAACTGGATGCCTGGTTGTACGGTCATTGCCGGTTGAGCCTCGCTGCCAGGCAGCCCGCAGGCCGCAGGCAACAACGCAGCACCGCCAACGACGGCTGCCGCATTTCGAAGGAATGAGCGACGGTTCATTGCATTTATCCCGCCGACGAGGTCACCGTGGCCGCTCCTGAATCGGCAAAGTCTGCGGTGTTGTCCACTTCATCCGCAGGAATACTATCCTTGAAGAACATGACGAAGAAAATCATGATGACGGCAGCCAGCGCGGCGGGCCACAGCCAGAAGCCAAACCATTCCTCCAGAGGAAGCGACTCCCTACCGCTCAGAAACGCGTTGTAGATGTTGCCCGCAACCTGGGCGCCAATGGCCAGACCTACGCCGTAGGTGGCCAGCACGATCAGTCCCTGGGCCTGCCCCCGCACCTTGGCAGTTGCCTTTTTGTCGACATAGATCTGGCCCGTTACGAAGAAGAAGTCATAAGCCAGACCATGAAGTGCAATTCCACCGATGATCATCCATGTCACGGCTGCGGGTGCACCGAAGGCAAACAGCAGATATCGCAAAACCCAGGCTCCCATTCCCACCCCAAGCATCCACTTTACACCGAGCCGGGCAAAGAAGAACGGCATCAGTACCATGAACACAGCCTCCGACATCTGCCCGATCGTTTGCGTACCGGCGATATTCTCAAAGGCAGCTACTTCGAGGAATAACTGGGTGAAGTTGTAATAGGCCGCAAGCGGGATGCATATCAGAATCGAGGCAGCAAGGAACACATAGAACGACCTGCTACCGAGAGCCTTGAAAGCATCGATTCCAAAAATGCTTCGGACGGAGACTTTCTCGCCACGTGCAGGCGGTGGAGTGTTGGGCAGCGTGAAGCTGTAGAGGCCGAGGAGAATGCTTGCTACTGCCGCCATCTGCAGCGGCGCGGCCGTCCGCTCGGGTACATCCCCCACAAAGGCTACCAGAACGAAGCTGATTAGCAGCCCCGCCGCAATCCAACCCAGGGTGCCGAATACTCGGATTACAGGAAACTGCTTCTCCTGATCGGTAATGTGGTGAAATGCTACCGTGTTGCCGAGGCTGATCGTCGGCATATAGCACAAGTTGTAAACGAGCAATAAAACGATGAACAACGTGGCGTCGTGACTGGCCATTGGAACCAGAAACATCACGATGCCGCCTAAAATGTGCAGCACACCATACACTTTTTCCGAATCGAAGAACCTGTCCGCCACCAGACCGAGAAAGAATGGTGCGAGGATGGCAGCAATCGGATTGACCGTGAACGGCCAGTGGGTGAGGTCTCCCATCCCGTGATTAGCCATGTAGACTGCAATCACGGTGTACCATGCTCCCCAGATGAAGTACTGGAGGAACATCATCGCGCTCAAACGGGCGCTAATCGACTGGTTCATTGCCTTTCGGATCGAGTGATGAGGAGCAAGATGCCTGGCCGTCTCTTAATTCCGGATGGGCCGTATCCGGATGTTCCTGTACCAGACGCGATCGCCGTGATCCTGCAAGGCGATATGACCGCGGTGATATTGTCCGTAGTCCGGCATGTCGACAAATTTGCTGTTGTCGACAAGTCGTTGCCATTCGTCACTCCACTGCTCGTATTCTACGATCAACTCGCCGTTTAGCCAGTGCTCGACGTGTGCACTGTCGGCAACGATTCGAACAGTATTCCATTCTCCCACCGGCTTTAACGCCTCAGCGGACGGGGCATGAAGCGCGTAGTTCGATCCCGCCCGATGCTCGGCTATGAGGCCGTCGGCGTGGCCATCATCATCCAGAACTTGAAACTCGGGTCCCGTCTGATAGGTGTTTCGGAAAGCCGGATCCTCATGGACCCTATAAAAGATGCCGCTGTTGCCTCCTTCCGAAATCTTCCATTCGAGCTCCAGCTCGAAATCGTCATATTGATCCCGGGTGATGATATCACCACCTTCCCCCTCTCCCGGGACGAATGCGAGGCTGCCGTACTCGATTCGCCACGCCGATGGCACGTCCTCTCGCAAATATCCTCTCCAGTGGTCGAGACTGCTGCCATCGAAAAGAACAATCCAGTCCTCTTTCGTCATTGTCCCTGTGGATGCAAGATCAACCTGATCATCCACTTTCTCGCAGCCGAATAAGATGATCGCAGTTGCCAGTACGATGAATGATAGAATCGGTGGATATCGGTCCGGACGCATATTGATGTTTTCTATTGGTGATGAATAGGACGATGGATTTCGGTCATTAGTCAGAAATCGAACAGGGCGTCGTCGAGATCGATACGGGCGCCATTGCGGATGGCTTTGTCGGCCATGATTGCAATCACTGTGGCATCGTATCCTTCACGCAGTCCGGCGGCAGATGGGTAGGGACCAAACGTATGGTTATCTGCGAAATCCTGAAGTGCGTAGAACAACGATGTTTCCATGTTCGGATCATCCTCTGCCGGATCGATATTCTGTGCCTCCAGCTGGGTCGCATCAGCCACGAGCGCTATTCCAGTTTCGCGATAGAACGTATCCTTTCGAGCGTACACCTCCCATCCCAGCTGGGGCGCATCCACCTCCTTGAACATCCAGCCCTTGCTATCTCGCAGCATGATCGTGCTGTCTCGACCATAAAAGATCTCGTAGGCGCGGTCAAATGACGAGGTTAGGGTCGCATCGTATATCAGTTGCAAACCATCAGGAAAACCGAACACAGCCTGAATGGTGTCGGGAACGGTGCGCCCATCATCCCACAGCATGATCTGACCCGAACCATAAACGGATGATGGCCGCGCTCCCAGAAGCCAGATCGCAGGATCGAACTGCTGGATCCCGATCTCTCCGACGAGTCCTGTGGAGACATCGGAGTCGAGACGCCAGTTCTGCTCCCTCTCTCGGTCGCGACTCGGGGAGGCCCGACGCCAGCTGATCTTGTGATGCCACTGCGCACGGGCCATCGTCGCTTTTCCCAGAGCACCACTACGCACGAACTGAAAGACGGCCCGGTATGTGGGATTGAACCGGTAAAGCAGGCCCGACTGGAAGATTTGATCGGGTCGACTGGCAGCCGCCCGGGCGATCGCCCGGGCATCGTCGAGGGTCGTCGCCAGGGGAGCTTCGCAGTAAACATGCTTTCCAGCCTCCAGCGCGTCGATCACGATCTCTCGATGCAGGTGCGACGGCGTGGCCACGAAAACGGTGCTAATCTCCGGATCATCCAGCACCACCCTGTAATCCGAAACGGTATGCGCGTCGGGCACTGACCGGCTCGCACGGGTCAACATGACGTCGTACGTATCAACGACGGCTGCAAGGTTGTACTGATCGATTCGTTGAAGTGTCGATGCGATTTCTCTTCCCCACTGACCGAATCCGATCACTGCCGCATTAATCACATTCTGCGGCCGCTCAATCGCAGGCTCCTTCGCCGGCATGGCCGCGATCTCGACACCTCCGCTCATCATTCCAACGAGCGAGGCGATCGACCCGCCTTTGAGGAAGTTACGCCGGCTCATCCGTGCGTCATGGTTATCCGACCGGTTCTTATCAGCCATTGGGAATGAGATACTTCGCGGGTTTAGACGGTGATGATTCCAGGAGTGGACGGAAACGGATACGTCGACGCAGGAGAATATGCTCGAGTGACTACCAGTCCACGCATGTCATGATAATGACTCATGATACGGTCGGCGTCTGCACCGGCGAGGAGAGCGGTCGAAAGTGCGTCAGAGACCATCGCAGAGTCGGACTGCACGGCGGCGAAGACTGCACCCTCCACGGGTTTCCCACTCCGTGGATCGATGACATGGCCGTAGGTATCGTCGTCCAGCGACAACTCTCGGCCCCAGATTGCCGATACGGAAAGCGTTGAGTTGCGTAAGGCGACAATAGTGGGTGTTGTCCCCTCGGGTTGGATTCGATCGGGCAGCGCCGCGCGCCACGCATCGGAATCCGGCGACGAACCGATGGCGGCAATCGTACTGGATCCGCCATGCAGCAATGCGTGCTCGATTCCGTAATCCTGCAATATCCGCATCGCTTCATCCACAGCGTAGCCCTTCCCCACCGCACCAAGATCGATTGAGACTCCTTCCTTCTGATATCGAACGGTCCGCTCAGACGGAT
>CBFGXY010000111.1:0-6088 GCA_965652945.1 uncultured bacterium | reverse complement strand
CCCAGCCAGGATGCCAGAAACGTGTCGAGGTACGCGGAAATCTGATACACACCCCGCCCGGCGACCACAGGTCCGAAAGCGCGCAGTGATTCCTTCACACCGGTGACCCGTGTCGACAAGGATAGACGAAACCCCTTCATCAGACGCGCTACCTGAGGTAGCTGGACGGCGAATTGCAGCACGCCACCTACAAGCGCACCCCAGAAAGCGTAGAACAGGAGAGAATTCAGCGTCGCGATGCTGAGGCCATTCTCTGGCGCCAGGATATTCCTCGTCAGGAGATAGGCTCCTGCAAACAGAGCTGCTATTTGCGCAACGTTCCAGAGTACGGGAGCAAAGTAGGGCGTTAGAAACCGGCGGTGGCTGTTCAAAACTCCCAGTGCCCACGCAGAGAGCACCAGCATCCCCGCCATGGGGAATATGATGCGAACGGCCGAGACAATCATCTCGAACCTGTCGATGGAAAGCTCACCAGCGGCGACAGCAGCAGCGTCGTTCATGTAGCCCGGCACGAGGATGGTCACAAGCGGCCGCGCGAGTGCGATTCCGAGCAATACAATGGCAGACACCACGACCACGAGAATCGAAAAGATCGCCCCCGCAAATCGTCCTGCTTCCTCTGCACGCCCCTCGGCCAGGAGACGACTGTAGACAGGAATGAAGGCGGCAGAGATCGTGCCTTCGCCAAGCAGATTCTGCAGCAAATTTGGCGCTCGGAAAGATGCTTGCAGCACATCTGAGTGCGCTGTAACGCCAAAGAAAAATGCGATGACGGCCTCGCGCAGGAATCCCGTGATTCGGCTGGCAAAGATTCCTGCGGCAACCGATGATGCCGCGCTCTTGCGCGTTTCCTCTGACGGGATCACTTCTTCTATGTTATCCGCCTTTGGTCCCATAAGCTGCGAAATGAACGTCCCATCTTTCGTGTGTCCGAGTGCCTGGTGCCGGCGGGTCGTCCACAGTTGGAACCGGTATCAAGATCTCCACCGGTCGGAATTCGGGCGAACAATGACCGTCGTATAAGTGAGTCTGAAATCACTCCGAACCAGCGTGGAAGGCGAGCTTTAGGAGACTGTTCCCGATGAGACCCTGCATAGAAATCGCCTCAGGATCGATCGGCCTCGATCAGATAACGTATAGCCAGGTGATAGCCTGCTTTACCGAGTCCAGAGATCATTCCAACGGCTGCCCCGGCGGTCATGGACCGATGGCGAAAGGGCTCTCGAGCGTGGATGTTCGACAGGTGAACCTCGACAACCGGAACCCTGATTGCCAGGATAGCGTCGCGGATGGCGACCGAGGTGTGCGAATATCCCGCGGGATTCATAACCACACCATCGATACTCTCCCGGGCGGCACGCTGGAGTTGATCGATGATTTCGCCCTCATGATTCGACTGAACGAACTCGATCATGATGTCGGGAAACGACGATCGCAACTCTTTCTCGAGATCGACCAGCGAGGAAGCGCCATAGATCTCAGGTTCGCGATCACCGAGAAGATTCAGATTCGGGCCGTTGATGACCAGGATGCGCATGCGGTCAATGTTTATACGCGAAACGTGAGCCCGTCGTAACCCAGTTCGATTCCTTCCGGGAGGTTACGATTATCTTCCTCGTGAAGCACCGTGTGCGTCATGTGTGTGAAATAGGTTTTCTCGGCACCGATCGTGCGCGCCACGTCCACCGCCTCGGATATAGAGAAGTGAGTGGGATGGCTCTCATGGCGAAGTGCATCCAGGACGAGTATGCGAACACCTTCCAGAGCATCGAAACTGTCCTCGGGGATGTGACTCGCGTCGGTAATATACGCAAAATCGCCGATCCTGTAGCCGAACAGCGGCATCTCTCCATGGTGCACTTCGATGGGGATCACTTCAACGGACGCATCCGACCGACAGCGACCTTTTACGCGAAACGGTTTATCGACGGCATGGAGATGCAGATCGGGGACGCCCGGATACGATCCGTCCGCAAAAATGTAGTGGAACATGCGGTTCATCACCTCAACCGTATCCCGGCGCGCAAAACACGGGATCGCCCCTTTCCGATCAAACAGAAACGGACGCAAGTCGTCGATACCGACCACATGATCGAAATGATGATGTGTGTAGAGAACCGCGTCGATCGAGCGAATGTCCTCACGCAGGGCCTGGCGCCTGAAGTCGGGACCCGTGTCGATGACGATACTGACTCCGTTGGCCCTGATCCAGCATGCGCTGCGCGTCCGATCGTCTTTCGGATCGGACGAGGTACATACCCGGCACTGGCAACCAATTACGGGCACGCCAGTCGACGTGCCGGTTCCCAGTAGTGTGACATCGACCGGTGTCGGATTAGTCATCGGAACCGTCGATCTCTACCGCAGGATTTTCTGTTCGTGCCCAGCTCTCTTCCAGAGCGCGCCGCAGCGCCGGTTTCATGTAGACCTGATCGACGTCCATGTCTTTCAAACCATCGGCGAGGATCGAAATCTGGACCTCGGGGATGTGATGGCGATTGAGTACAATGACGTCATCACCGGTCACCTTGCAGCGGCCACCACGGAAGTTTCCTCTCTCCACGCGAACCCGGATACCCAGTTGCTCGGCTACCGACTTCAGGCCTTCAACGATGTGTTCGGGCTTCATGCTTTTTCCTGGGCGGCGGCAGACTGTCCGTTTTCGTTGTTTTTCTCGTTGTCCCGGCATGCATTTCGTACGCTGGCCGTCAGATCGTTACCAGTCCGCGGGTCAATCATGAGAAACCGGAAGGGGGTTACGGACGCATCGGGCACGATTCGGACCCGGACGAAGTGGCGCATGAACCAGCGTGTAGGAAGCGCCGGAATTTTTCGTAGAAGATAGGCCGACACGTATGGGTGAACGACCAGATTGACGGGACCGCGTCGACCGAGCGAGCGAAAATCGCCCAGCCAGTCTTCAATTTCTTCAATGAGCAGTTCCGGATCGCCGTCGATTTCCCGAAGCATCGTTCCGGCTACCTGAAATCGAACCGGTTGGTCGACCGCATCCGGCTGCTCCACCTCGGCCACCTTCGTGAACGATTCGTCCTCGTTCAAGGCGGATGAGGGAGCAGTCGAAGAAACCGGTTCCGGTTCAGGCGCACGGGGCTCGGGCTGCTGCTTGGTCTTTGGAGTCGGTGCGCTCTCTTTCTGGTTGTTGTCGGAACCATTTTTCGACTTCCCGCGCCCGTTTGTAGAACTTGAGCCGTTCGGCCCTGAGAAAGTCGACGTGATGCTCGGGCGCAGCCGCTGCCGCGTAATCTGAACCAGCCCGAAATCGCTCATCGGAAGGAGCTTCGTAACGGCCCGATCTTTCCGGAATTCCCGCTTAAGCTCATCGTAAACCTTCTTCTTGTTCTTGTCGTGCTTCAAGTCGATGAAGTCGACCACTATGATTCCGCCCAGGTCGCGCAGCCGTATCTGCCGTGCCAGGATTCGGGCCGCTTCGAGGTTGACCCGCAGCGAGTTTTCTTCCTGGGTCATCCCCTTGCCTGAGCGCCCTGAATTGACGTCAACCACATGCATGGCCTCCGTGCGTTCGATGAACAGGTACCCACCCGTGGGAAGATCGACGCGATGCTCGAATGCCTGCTCGACGGTTTTCATAATTCCGGTTGCTTCGAAGATTGGCTGCTTTCCCTTGTGCAACTGAACTGCCGGCACCATTTGAGGGGCCACGGCCTGGATATAACTCTTGATGTTGCGGAAAAGCCGGGGATCGTCGACAATAATGCGGTCATAATCATCCGAAAAGAGATCGCGGATGATAGATGAAACCATATTCACGTCTTCGTGGACAAGCGCGGGCGGTTTCGGATGTTCGGCCAGGCGCTGTTCCAGGTTACGCCATTTTTCGAGCAGAAGTCTGAGGTCGGTATCCAGTGCTTTGGCGTTTCGTCCTTCGGCCACCGTTCGGACGATCACGCCGAAGCCATCCGGCACCAACATGCGAGCCAAGGCGCGTAAGCGGCGTCGCTCCTTGTAGGAGCCGATCTTCTTGGATACGGCGACGTAGTCGGCCAGTGGGACCAGCACAAGGAATCGTCCCGCCAGCGAGATGTCCGTCGAGACACGGCTGCCTTTATTGGATATCGGTTCCTTAACGATTTTGACCAGCAGGTGCTGATCTCGCTTCAGGTATCGCTCAAGGTTTTCGACCTTTCGTCGCGGTTGCGACTTCTTTCGGGGTTCGCTGTCAGGGCGCTTCTGCAATCGACGCTGCATCGACCTTCGACGCGCCCGTTCCTTTGTATCGAGGGATCGGAGTTGCCGAACGGTCGGTCCGTCCTCCTCATCGGAGGCTTCAACGACGACCGGTTTGCTGCCCTTCTTAGGTCTGCGTCGACGTGCGATGGGTTTGGGGCCATCATCGTGCGGCTTGATCGCACCGACGACTGGCTCGTCTTGCTCGAGAAACTCAAGCATCTCCGGCAGATTGTCTGCCAGATCAGAAAAATGGAGGAAGGCGTCCTGCTTCTGGCCGATATCTACGAACGCTGCCTGAATACTCGGCATAATGCGCCGGACGCGTCCAAGATAGATGTCGCCCAGTGTGCGGGCATGTTCAGGGTTTTCTATAAAGAGACGGCTGCCTTTATTGGATATCGGTTCCTTAACGATTTTGACCAGCAGGTGCTGATCTCGCTTCAGGTATCGCTCAAGGTTTTCGACCTTTCGTCGCGGTTGCGACTTCTTTCGGGGTTCGCTGTCAGGGCGCTTCTGCAATCGACGCTGCATCGACCTTCGACGCGCCCGTTCCTTTGTATCGAGGGATCGGAGTTGCCGAACGGTCGGTCCGTCCTCCTCATCGGAGGCTTCAACGACGACCGGTTTGCTGCCCTTCTTAGGTCTGCGTCGACGTGCGATGGGTTTGGGGCCATCATCGTGCGGCTTGATCGCACCGACGACTGGCTCGTCTTGCTCGAGAAACTCAAGCATCTCCGGCAGATTGTCTGCCAGATCAGAAAAATGGAGGAAGGCGTCCTGCTTCTGGCCGATATCTACGAACGCTGCCTGAATACTCGGCATAATGCGCCGGACGCGTCCAAGATAGATGTCGCCCAGTGTGCGGGCATGTTCAGGGTTTTCTATAAAGAGCTCGACGAGTTCATTATTCTCGACGATGGCAATCTGCGTTTGCTCTTTCTCAGAGTTGATGACGATTTCTTTGGACATACGTGGCGACGGTGCCGGCACGCAAGAGGGCGGTGACCCCGGTTATGGATCGGGGTGGACGGTTTCCTGACAGGTTCATCGATTTGGATACCGGCTGGAGAAGTCGCCGCATCAAACGCCGGCGACAGGTTGATCCATAAGTAAAAAAACGAAGGAAGCTGCGCACGATCCGCAGACCTCCTTCCGGACGGGTCTTGAGACAATAAACCGCCGCTCGAGGACGCATGGCACCTCGAACTAAGGATGAAAAAACTTGTGAGTACCGCGTTTGCAGATGCGAAAAGCACAATCAACGCGGAATGTAGTGTAGACAAAGTAATGTTGAGAGATTAATCCCTCGAGCGCCGCCGGGTGATACGGCACGAATCTCCTGATGCATATCGTTGATTACCGACACGCAACTTCTGTTCCGGCCGACTGCGGCGGGAAGTTGAAGAACGTTGTCCGTCCGTTATCGCCTCTGTACTTCGAGCCACGGACGAATAAGTATCCTCAACAGAGCCTTATGTGTAATCGACGATTAGCGCTAAATGATCCCTTGGGAGGGACAAGGAAATAATTACAGCGCTTATCAGATCAGATTTCGCCCGATATCACTCCTTGCGAGTCGATCTTTTTCTTGCCGAATCCCTGGCTATCATTCCTGAAATTGGGACTGATCCGTCGATCCGGCTTGCATTGCATGTGCGTCTGACAGATAATCTAACTGATTCGCGTGCGATCGTCGTGCGTGGTTTATATCATGAAGTTTAGGAATCCTGCAGGAAGGCGGTCCGAGAAACAGGCTTCTTTCGAGGTTCGCCTATACTTTATGAAGGAGTCGTTCATCCAGACAATTAACCTGGTCAATTAAGGAAATCGTACGATGAGGACGAGGCACTTCAAGAGCAGCCACTTCTGCCGGAAGCCT
>CBFGXY010000110.1:0-6098 GCA_965652945.1 uncultured bacterium | reverse complement strand
GTCGGCGTCAGCATAATCGACCGGATCATTCGTCCAGTCGTTGTCTTTGTCTCCCTCCCCATCCGAGTCGTCGGCGCTGCCGTCAGAACGGTCAGAGGGATCGGTGTCGCCGCCTCCCAGATCATCACTGCCGGATTTACCTTCATCGCCGCGGTTCTGGTGGTCGTCTTCGTATCCATCACCGGCGCCGTCATCATCTTGACCGGGGATTCCGTTTTCATCGGCGGGGTCGTCGTCAGCGGGTCCATCCCCCTCATCTTTAATGGGATTGGAAGGCCGTGGTGCAATGGGGTCGGGCAAGGGGGTAGTTCCGCCGGTCGGGGAGCGGAACTGCAAACGGGTACTCTCGCGGGCGTAGACCAGATATCCTTCGCCCGGCGTGATCTCCGTTAAATCGGAAATCTCGCCTTCCGGATAATACACCTCTCCAGCAGCGCTGCGTACCAGAACGAGCCCGTCGCCAAGGGAGTCAAAGGCTTCCGAAATCGACAAACCCTTCGCGATGTACATCGGGACCAGGTTCCATCCCACCTCCAGGTGAACCGACATCTGATCCTCGTCGAGCGCCAGGCCTTCAACCTCCAGCACGACATCTTCTGACACGTTCACCTTGTAGGCGTGCCGCAGGTCCCATGTCTCAAACTGGGCAACATCGTCGTGGGGGACGAACATCCGACCCCCCTCGTCCTCCACCATCACGACATGTTCGAGAATCGGCTCGAGAATTGACCTGATATCGAGGTCAACGGGATGGAGAGTCAGTGAAACATAGTTCCATCCCTTTCGAAGCTTGATGGTCTGCGTCGCGGAGGCTTCAGCGGCAAGATCTTCCATCGAATCACGCGTCTCCTGGCCGTAAGTAAACGGGACATTGAGCGTGACTGCGATCAGAAGGCCGAGAAGGAGGGAAATACGTGGGTTCATAGTCTAATAACTACGTTGAAGCGTGTCGAATCAGAAGCAGATCCGATGCCGTTGCAAGATCGTTGCCATATTGCTAACCCCGTTTGCGCTTTCACTTTAGCCTCGCAATCGGCAGGAGCCTGCACTTTATATTGGGGCTCAGGCTGAGGGACGTTTCGTTTCTACCCGTGACGGGCCTTTCGAACAAAAGCGTAATGGAGCTGAGCCTAAGGCGCACGAGGTGCAAGTCCCTTTGGATTGATACTCGCGGCCACTCCCAGTATTATCGCGATCAATCAACAGTAGTGAAACACCCTGACAGCGGTACTGCCGGCGTCGACCCGTCATGCCGCAGGATCCGTGCCGAAAGACAAAGGAAGGTCGAGTGGTTCGACTTCTCTCCGACGTCTCATTATTTATCCATCATTCCACGAATCGGAGCGGGAAACAGCGCGCCGACATGACCCACGTTTATATGTCTGAACACTTTACTGACGAGACGATCGTCCAGGTGTCTGCAAACCAGGTGTCGTCGAACCTCGGCGATGAGGCGGTGGTGCTCAACTTTGAAAACGGTATCTATTATGGTCTGAACCCCGTTTCTGCGCGCATTATGGAATTGCTGGCGGAGCCGCGGACCGTGCGTTCGATCCACGAGGTGCTGCTTGAAGAGTACGATGTAGAATCGGAGCGGTGCAGGCAGGATCTCATTAATCTCCTGGAGAAGCTCCGAGAACACGATCTGATCGAGACGGATTAACAGTGCTGCGTAAGGTTCGAACGGTACTTACGGCTCCCGCACGCCAGCGTCGTCTCTTACTCAAGTCGGTGGTTCTGATTGCGATTTTCAGGGTCGCACTCGACGGCTTTTCATTCCGACATGCGGCGCGGCTGATGGAACGGTGGGCGCAGCGAGAAGGACCCCCGCCGGACGATTTTTCGCCGGAAGAACTTGCGCACGCTATCCGGCTCGCAAGCGGAAGCATGCTGCGCGACCGGCCATGTCTACCGCAGGCACTTGCGCTTCATCTTCTGTACCGGCGCCGCGGCATCGAGTCGCGCCTAAGGATCGGCGTCAAGAAAACTGAAACGGGTAAACTCGAGGCTCATGCCTGGGTGCAACGAGACGCGCTGGTCGTGATCGGGGCACTTCCAAACCTGCACGAATACACGGTCTTGCCGGATATTGACCTTTGAGAAGAAGAAATCCACAAATGTCTACGGCACGAAGCTTCATTCAGTCATTTACTGTGGGCCGTAACAGTCCCAACCCTGAGATTCTCGAAGCACCTTATGATTGATCAATCCACAATAAGTCGTCTGATATGAGTGCCGTCGTCTGTGCCTTTTCATACGGGGGAGACCCGATCGACCCCCAGATTCCCGTTCGGATGCACGCGCGGCTCAGCCACCGCGGTCCGGATGGAGGTCGTGTCTGGCAGGATGGGAATGTCGCTCTGGGGGCGCAGCAGTTCTGGACAACACCAGAGGCGGTGGGCGAAGTGCTTCCTCTCGTCACGGATCGGTACGTCGTCACGTCGACGGCTCGACTCGACAACCGTGATGAACTCTGCCGAGTGCTTGGCCTGCCGACGGATGTCCCTGAGTCAAGGATTATCCTTGCGGCTTACGAGCGCTGGGGAGATTCCTGTCTCGAGTATTTCCTTGGCGTGTTTGCGTTTGCGGTGTGGGATCGGAGCGAGGGGCGCCTGTTTTTTGCGCGCGATCACTTCGGGGTTCGACCGGTCTACTACACGCACGTTCCGGAAAAGAGGCTGCTTCTGATCGCCACGGAGATCAAGGCCCTCTTCGAGCATCCGGCCGTCGAGCAGAGAATTAATGAGATCCGGCTGTTTGAGTATCTCTCGGGTAATACCAAGCGCGACCGAGAGATCACGATCTATCATAACATCAAACGACTGGAGCCGGGGCATGTCATTACGGCCGATCGCGGAGGACCTCAGATCAGGAAATACTGGTCGCTCGAGCCGCAGGAGATCCGCCGATATGATAATGAACAGCGGTATGTGGATGAGTTTCGGGAGGTATTCGAGGAGTCGATACGGTGCCGGATGCGGACGAACCTCAGGGCAGGATCTGAGCTTAGCGGGGGCCTCGATTCGTCCTATGTAACGGCGGTGGCGCGAGATCTTTCGAATGGAGAGGAGTGGCACGCCATCTCGAACGTTTTTGACCACTTTCCCGAATGTGATGAACGGGAGTACATGGATCATGTGCTTGCCCAGGGAGGCGTCACATCGTACCGGGTGGTGAGCGATGAGATTGGGCCGCTGTCAATGCTGCCCGAGATTTTCAGAGCGGTGGACGATCCGTACACCGGCGGTAATCATCACATGGTGTGGCAGTGCTATCAGACCGCGCGCGAGAATGATGTGCGCGTGCTTCTCGATGGGTACGACGGCGACACGACGATTGGCCACGGTGTGGAGGTATTCCGGCGATGGGGAAGGCGGAACGAGTGGGCAAAATATTGGCAGGAGGCAGAGATGGCGGCGGCACACCTGGTCGATGCGCCGCACAGGCAGACGCTGCAGGTGGAGATGTCGAATCCTCGTATGATGCTGCAACATGACGTGGATGTGGTGCTGCGCGAGCACCTTGCCGGCCTCAGATACGACCGATTTGCAAAGACGATCTCAGCGGTTGCGCGAGATCTCAACCTCGACCGCCGCAAGCTGTATCGGAAGTACCTGCGGACGATGCTCATAGCACCGATCCGCCGGGACGGATTGAAGGTGGTCCATGCACGCGATGAGGTGAAGGTCCCCGATTTTCTGAATCCTGATTTCGTGAGCCGGCCGGAAATTCAGGAAAGGATCCAACTGCACGAATCACCGGAAGATTTCGGAGATTACGAGCGGTCGCTGCAACTGGGCGTCCTGCGTTCGGATATTTTCTCGCGGTCGCTGGAGATCATGGACCACTACGGCTCTGCGTGGGGCATCGACGTGCGGCATCCGTTCATGGATAAACGTCTGGTGGAATACTGCCTGTCGTTACCGCTGGAGCAGAGTTTTCAGCAGGGGTGGTCGCGCTGGGTGATGCGGCAGGCGATGGAAGGCGTGGTTCCGGAGGAAGTCCGCTGGCGAAGCGGAAAGGCGAATCTTGCCCGGGCGTTTGATCATGGTTTTTTTGTGATCGACCATGAGCATCTCGAACGCGCGATCGAGCTGGGGGACGCGGTGGGGGAGTACGTCCGGCCGGGGTATCTGCGGGACCTCTACGACCGGAGGGACGATCTGGAAGGCCGCGAGATATGGCAGCTGGCGTTTCTGGCCTCGCTTTCACTGTGGTTTGGGAGGTGAGTGAGCTATCAGCTGTCAGCTGTCCGCTTTTGCTACCAGGGTTGGGCAGTGGTTATTTGTTGTCATCTTCGGTCTCTGGCAATCAGCTCTCAGCTTTCAGCTTCGGCTCACAACGTTCAATTTCGGCCCACAGCTGATAGCTGATAGCTGACAGCTGACAACTGATAGCTGATTCAGCTTCCAGCAGTCAGCTTTTGCTACCGGTGTTAGGCAGTGGTTTTTAGTCATCGCCTTCGGCTTCAAGCATTCAGTTTCGGCCAATAGCTGACAACTGCTTCGCATTCATCTTCGGCCCCCGGTATTTAGTTATTAGCTATCAGCTTTCGGCGAATCAGCCCTCAACTGATAGCTGACGGCTGATGGCTGACCGCTGACCGCTGATAGCTGATAGCTGACCGCTGACAACTGTCCTCTCATCCTCTTGTCCCCATCTGGCTGCGCCGGAAGTCCCTGGTGCCTGCGTGAACGGATAGCCGCAATCCATTTGACTCGTGGTAACCTGTCCGTAAGGCTGTAGACGACCATCAGGTCCGTCCAGGTCTTTCTTTCATTACACTCACCAGTCTCACAATCATCATGCAAACGCTCTATCAAGCACCGGCGCTGGTTCGGTTTGGTAGCCTTGCGGAGATGACGGCCGCAAGCCTCGATTCCGATCGGCAGGACCGTGCCTTTAACTCCGATGGCAATCCCGTCCCGGGGCACGAAGGAACTGGTTCACTCGACCAGTGCTTCTTCGATCCAGACGCAGGAGTGTGCATCATCAACGAGTAACCCGTATTGCTCGTTAAATGGAGTACGAGCTTATGCGCCAAAGGTGGATAAGTCGTATGCCGGAAACGACAGCAAATCGGGGTGGACGGACAGTCCAGGGCTTACGAGTGCATCGTAGCTTACATGTGGCTCGTTCCTTTTCATTCTTTTATTTCATGGGCATTATTCAGACATATCAGAAACCCGAGCTGATTAGTTACGGAAACGTACAGGAGCTGACGTCCGCCAGCGCGGATTCGGACCGTCAGGACCGTATATTCAACGCTGATGGAGTTCAGGTCGGCAATTCCTCGACAGGGTCGCTCGATCAATGCTTCTTCAGACCGGGTACTACCGAGTGCATCATTCAAAAATGATCACAACATCCCACACATTAAATCAGGCGCCTTCGGGTGCAGAGGAGATGTTGACGGGAGTCAGTGGAAAAGGAATGAGTATGTTCTCACCAGGTGACACGGAATCCCCGTCACTCATGGGAGAAGCGGTAGTGGATTCGTCGGAAGAAACGTAGCATTTCGCGTATGTTACGCTTCCTAATTCTTGCGTATCCTATTTTATGTCTTTAACATGCCCCATCAACACACACGGAGGAAAGCGATGAAAAAAGCTTACCTTACGCCTGAACTGTTCGTACACGGAAGTGTGCAGCAGCTCACGGCTGCAAGTCTGGATTCGGACCGACAGGACCGGATCTTTAACGCACAGGGTGACCAGACTGGGTCGGCTACCGGCTCTCTGGACCAGTGCTTCTTCGTGCCTGGCACGGATGAGTGCATCATCAACTAATTGTTGATGCATTCAAGATGCCGCGTAAGTGGCGCCCGCCGGTCGTTTCCTATAAGGATCCGATCGGCGGGTCTTTTTTTATTGAGTCGAGAAGGATTTCCTTAACCTCACGTCCGCTATACTTCGATATCAATCGGAGGCAAGGCGCATGCATACCTATCTCGTTTACGGCTTCATCCTTGGATCGGATTTCGAGTTTCCTGAACTCATTCCGACTGAAGGCGAGCCCGAAGTCTGGATCCGAAGCGTGGAAATGACCCGTCAGGAAGTGATCGACTTCCACAACGGCGGCATGCAGGTAGGTAGCGG
>CBFGXY010000109.1:0-6172 GCA_965652945.1 uncultured bacterium | reverse complement strand
GGACGAACGTTGTGGACGTGAGGGACGTTGCCGTCGGCCACCGCCTTGCGATGCTCGAGGGTCGTACGGGAGAGCGCTACTTTCTGGGAAGCGAAAACCTGTCCTGGAGGACGATCCTGCAGACGATCGCGGCAGCACTCGGGGTCGATCCACCGTCACGCGAAGTACCGCCGGGACCCGCAATGGCTGTGGCGGTCTTGATGGAGACGATTGCGAAAATCACCCGGACACAACCACTCATCACGAGAGAAACCGTCAGGACGGCCAATCGCACCTATCTCTACTCCAACGCCCGGGCGATTGACGAGCTGGGATGCACCTTCCGAAAGTTTTCGGAGACGGCCACCTATCTGGCCGCCATGCTCTCTCAGCCGGATCCGCGAGCTCGTTAACGTCTCAGTCGTTCCGCTTGCCGATGGCTTGTCAAGCGAGGTGATGCTCGACGCACTGCGGACAATCGAGCCATTCCTCGGTGGGGATCGCTTCGAGGGCGCCCGCGCTCCGACCACGCTCGAACACCGGGCGATAGAGCACTTCTCCACTACGATGCTCCTCCCCGCACGTATGGCAGGATGCCGAGTCGAATAATTGCGACGGCACGTACCCGGTAATCACCCATCCATCATGACCGATGTGCGCCGCAAGGCTCTCGAGCGCTGCACGCACGGTCCGCGATTTATTTCCCCCATAATAGGCGTCCGACAGATGCTCGAGCAGGGAGACGGTCTGTTCGTCGAACGTAAAATTCAGACGTCGCATGGTAGGTCAGTTTAAAGTTAACATGTCCGGCAAACGGCACCATGCTTCCAGTTTCGCCAGTGCCCGAGTATCAGCAGAGTGCTTCCGGCCAGAGTGATGACCGACTCCGTCGTCTGCCTGGCCGGCGTATCATGACCAATTAATAGTGCCGTAACCACGACTAGCATCCCCAGGCCAAGCAAAATCAGAATGCCTGTGCTGCGATGATTCTGATACCCATGCCACATCGCAGCCAGTGTCGTCGGAACGATTACGATTGCAAACAGGAAATGCATCCACCCATGAAGTTGCATCGCAACCGGCCAGACGGGCATCAGCGCGATACCGATCGGCAACAGAAGACAATGCACAAGGCATATTCCTGAAAGGCTAACACCGATTCGATCGAAAATCGCCGTGCTTCGACGCGTGCGGACGGGTGATTCGCTATGAGATATTCCTTCCTGCATTCAGAGAGGTCACAATACACACTAAAATACACACGAATGTATATAGACGTTTGCTCTCGATCTGTTCCCGTGGTGGTCAGGGGCTCAATGCAGCACGAAACACGGACTCTATCTCCGGTGCGATAATAGACAGATATCGTCGTCCGGATGATGAGAGCGTTGCCTGTCCCCCACTTCCCTTGACGCGTCCGATGGTCATCTGATGATAGGGATGGGCCACATCGGCAACCCTGGAGACGACCGGTTCATCGTACGTGCGGAACGACCGGGTGATCGCTACAGGAAAACCGGAGGCCGTAAAGAGAAATTCCCACGCCGGTGCATCGTCGGATGCCGGGGCATCGTCATCCAACAGCCACGGATACCGCATCAAGAGATCGGGCATCGAATAGTTGGGAACGATCACGCCGTAGAAGACAGGCTTACTGCGAATGAACTCTTTGATCGTCAGGTCGGGATCGAGAGCCATCAGACGATATAGTTCAGCTACGTCCAATCCCGCCAGGTTGATGCCGTTGAACTTGCCGTGTCGGTTGTGAGACCGGTACGTGACGTTGTGCCAGCGATCATAATCGTCGTTGAGCATGACGTTGATCTCAAAGTGCAGGTGTGCCCGGCGCTTGTTGATCCCTCGGCCGGTGTATCCCATTCGTCCCAGCCGGTCTCCCTGGTCGACACGCTGATCCTTTCTGACATCGATGCGACCGAGATGGGCGTAGAGGCTATAGAATGGCGAATTGCTCCAGATATGTTCGACGACTACGTACTTCCCGTACGTTGATGCATGCTCATTGTCGTTGACATAAACGACGACGCCATCATCGATCGCCCGAACGGTGTCGAGTGGTTCGCCGGCCTCATTACGATACATAGGGCGGATGTCGACGCCCTCGTGGAACCTCGTATAGATTAACTCGCCGGCCGACCGGTGCGGGTTTCGGACGAATCCATACTTGCCACCCTGCCATGGCCTGGAGCGCCGGCCTTCGAAAGTCCGATCGGTGTACTGGAAGAAGGCCGGCCCGTCATCATCGAGAAGCGCCGTGTTTGAGGTGGGGAAGATCAGCCGCAAGGCATCGTGCGGAGCCCAGACGGTATCTGTACTGGCAGACCGATCGTCGGGATGACCCTCATTCCAGAGCGGAACTTGAGACTTGACCAGTTGATGGTTGTACCCGAAGTGTATGGCCGTCAACACGACAGCGGCCATCGCCGTCTTCCGTCCCCACATAATATCCTCGTTCCTTGCGTACTCCTGCGAATAACCCCTCTACCTTCAATCCGTACCCCAAGAAACCGGGTACTCCGCCTCGACTTCGCCACGCGACATATCCCTCAGCTTGCGCCTCAGGAGTCTGCGTCGCAGCGGGTTCAGTCTGTCAATAAACAGAATCCCTTCGAGGTGGTCGTATTCGTGCTGAATCACCCGTGCCAGCACCCCGCTTACCTCGTCCTCGTGCTCATTGAAGTCGCGGTCTAAATACCGTATACGAATCCGGTCCGGCCGCCACACGGTTTCCGTAATATCAGGAATCGACAAGCAGCCTTCGTCATACTCGACTTCTTCGTCTCCTTCCTCGACGAGTTCCGGATTGATGAACACCATCGGCTGCGGTGGCATCTCTCCTTCTATCTCATCCTGTCGGCTGGTCAGATCGACCACGAAGATGCGCTCCTTTCGACCCACCTGTGTGGCGGCCAAACCGATCCCCGGAGCATGCTCCATGGTCTCGAGCATATCGTCTATAAGGGATTGGATCTCAGGCGTATTCTCGGTCACATCCACCGCCTGCTCGCGGAGGATGGGATCGCCAAATATTCGGATCGGGAGTATCATTTAGGGCGCTTTTACTCGTCGGGATTCTGCTGCTCGGGGGATTTTACAGGATCCCTAAACGTGAATGCACAGAGTATGTGCCCTGTAGATATTAGAATTGTTTTGCCGGACTACGGCGCGCAAGGCGGGTGTCTGCCGGACTACCGCTCCAGGTAATCCTGCAGAATGACAGCAGCCGCAAAAGCGTCGAGATCACCCTCACCTTTCCGAGCCCTGGTTCCCGGTCGGGCCTCAGCATGCAGCGTGCGCGCCATCTGCGACGTGTACCGCTCATCCCACAGCACGATCTCGATATTTCTAAAGGATTTCCGGAGGCGGTTTACAAACTCCTGCACTCGATGCGTCATCTTTCCTTCCGAACCGTCGGGCAGAAGCGGCCACCCCACGACCAGCACCTCGATGCCGTCTTCCTCGGCGATACGTTTTATTTCATCTACGGCGCGGTCGGCTGTAAAGGTACCCAGCGGACGAGCGAACATTTGCAATGGATCCGAGAGCGCCAGCCCGACGCGCTTCGTTCCAAAGTCTACTCCAACGATTCTCGGCCGTTTATCCATAGTAAAAATGGGTCGCGGCTGGTGCCCCGACCCATGATAGACGTCCGCCGAACGAGCGTCAGTTCTGTACCACTTCTTCCGTGAGTGCCACACCCATGACTTCGGGGTGATCGGCACTTCCGACCGGAACCGAATAATCCAGATCCGTCAGCGGTTGCTGAAGCACGTCTTTGAGGCGCTTGCTTGGCTTGAAATGAGTTTTACGGCGACTCGGGATAAACACCGTCTCGTTCGTCTTCGGATTGCGCGCTTTGGGCTTGGCTTTCGTCTTCTTGACTTCGAAGACACCGAAATCACGGAGTTCAATTCGCACCTCCGGATCGGCTTCCAGCATCAGGCCGCCGATTGCGTCGATGACGGCCGTGACCCAGGGTTCGCTCCGATAGATGGGCTCACCCATCAGCTCTGCGACCCGGCGAGCAACGTCTTTCTTGGTGAGGGTAGATGGTTTTTTCTGCATGTAATTGCGGGATAAGGACGGTCTTGGCTTCAGTTGATAAGATCAGCCGTTGGCGGAAACGCCTGCTGCCGAACCCGATCTTCTTTTCAGTTGATAGTCTTCAGACGCTGGTCAAAATCCTCGCACACTTATACCCTGAGAGCTCTTCCTCCTCACTTAACCAATCATCTGCAGAGCACTGAGCGCATGTCGCAGCGGATTAAACGACCTGCAACGCTTTTAAAATAGAGACGCCGGACCTAAATATTCTAATTACAGGCTCTTCTACAAATAGAAAGCAGTATTTATTCATAATTCCTGTGGTTTATTCCTCAAATCGATACACGCCGTGTATGCCTTCCAGGCGTTTCAGTCGGTCGATTACCCTGCGAAGGTGTTCCAGGTCGCTGACATAGAGTACCAGGGTACCCTCAAAAATCCCATCTTCCGAGTCAACCGTGATCGAACGAATGTTTGTCTTGAGATTTTTCGAGATAACGGTCGTGATGTCGCTGACGATACCTACACGGTCTTCGCCCATCACGCGAAGCGCTGTCATAAAGTGGACGTCTTTCTGCCGGCTCCACTCGACAGGCACCACTCGGTCGGGGTGATTAATCAGGAGATTCGGTGCGTTTCTGCAATTGACCCTGTGAATCTTGATCGCACCGGTCCTGCTTACATAACCGAACACGTCGTCGCCCGGAATCGGGTTGCAACACGTGGCATACTGCGTCACGATGTCCGTGTGCAGCTCGCCATCGATAAGGAGAGCAGGCTGACTGGTAGCCTGTGCCGTGTCGAGGAAATTCTCATAGCGCAAACGCAGCGTCTCCTCATCATCGAGCGCTTGTCCATCCTCCTGGGCCGAGACAGTCCCTCCCTCCTGGACGTGCTCTACGAAATCGTTGACATCGAATAAGCCGACTCCGATCTCGTAGTACATCTGCTGTGGATTCGGAAACTTGAGCCGTGAGACATAGCGACTTAGCGACTGGTCATCGAGCTCGATTCCAGCGCGAGAGACTTTCTTGTCGAAAATCTCGCGTCCCAGTTCAACGGCCTTCCGGCGCTTCTCATTGATCCAGTGGCGAATCCGGCTCCGCGCCTTATGCGTCACGACGAACTTCATCCAATCGGGATTCGGAGTCTGCTTTTTGGACGTGATGATCTCCACCTGATCACCACTTTTGAGTCGACTCGACAGCGGAACCATTTTACCGTTGACCTTTGCCCCGATGCAGTGCATTCCAACTTCGGTGTGGACCTGGAACGCGAAATCTACGGGCGTTGCACCGCTCGGCAGGGTCATCAAATCTCCCCGGGGCGTAAAGACGTAGATTTCTTCGTCGTAGAGATTGAGACGAAACTCCTTGACGAACTCCGTGGCTTGTTCTGGTCGGGGATTTTCGAGAAGATCGCGGACCCACGACAGAAACTGGTCCATCTTACGATCTTCGTTGGTGACGCCTTCCTTGTACTTCCAGTGTGCCGCAACACCTCGCTCAGCGATCTCGTGCATCTCTTTGGTCCGGATCTGGACCTCGACGCGCCAGCCTTCAGGTCCCAGAACCGTTGTATGAAGGCTTTGATACCCGTTCGATTTCGGCACAGAGATGAAGTCTCGAAATCGCTCAGGAAGCGGTTTGTAGAGATCGGTTATGATCGAGTAGACCCTCCAGCAATTTTCTTTTCCTTTGCTGCCCTCACTGTCTAACACGATGCGGATGGCGAACACGTCGTAGATCTCCGACAGCGGCTTGTTCTGCCGTCTCATCTTGCGGTAGATCGAGAAGATGTTCTTTACGCGCCCGCTGATTTCGAACTCGAATCCGTCCTCGGTAAGTCGCTCTTTGAGCGGCTCGATGAAACGCTTGATATAGTCCTCCCGGACCGACCGGCCGACCTGCAGCCCAACTTCTATCTCATGATAGACCTCCGGCTCGACAACCTTCAGATACAGGTCCTCGAGTTCACTCTTAATGTTGAAAAAGCCGAACCGGTGCGCAAGCGGCGCGAATAGATCTTGCGTTTCATTGGCGATCTTCAGCTGCTTCTGCTTGGGAAGCGAGTCGATCGTCCGCATGTTATGAAGGCGGTCGACCAGCTTAACCAGCAGCACGCGGATATC
>CBFGXY010000108.1:0-6222 GCA_965652945.1 uncultured bacterium | reverse complement strand
TCTCTTATGCCAGAGATTTCATTTCGGAAGATGATCACGAGAGGAAAGTTGTCAAGCTAAAGGGAGGAAACCTGTGTCGGTGAGTCCGTAATCTCCAGTACACCAATGTGGGCACCGTCATTCCGTAGAGAATCAATTACCTCCTGAACATCCTGGTGGTAGCTCCAGGGCACCACGTCCTGCGCTCCCAGAGCCGATTTGTGGATACCCCGGTGCTCAGGTGTGCCTGAAATACCGGTCAAATAGAGCTTCTCGATCCGGGCGGCATCCGAGGTTCGGAAAATGGATCCTATATTATAGATCGAGCGAATGTTATCCACTACCACATGAATCGGATGCTTAGGCAACTCGGCGATGACAGTGGCATCGTGCCTTGGTATCTCGGTATGACCTAACTTCCGCATTGACCTTAATCGCTCCGTGAAAACAGTCTGCACATGAAGATATTTCGTAATGCGTTTCTCGCAACATTTCTGGCGATAACCGTTGGGAGCCTTGCGGGTTGCCAGACCCTTCAACAAATCGCGCAATTAAGGAACGTCAACTTCGCACTGGATCGCGTCAGTTCCGCCAGCCTTGCGGGAATTGATGTCACCAGGCTGGACCGCTACCAGGATTTGCGCCCGATGGATGTCGTGAGGCTCGGCACGGCACTGTCTGAACGACAGCTGCCCCTTCAGTTCCGTCTGCATGTGGCAGCAACGAATCCGGAGGACAATAACGTGGCGGCGCGCCTGGTCCGCATGGATTGGACCCTCTTTCTGGAAGGGCGAGAGACCGTCAGCGGCCGCTACGATGACGAGGTACTCCTGCCATCAGGTCAGACTACCGATGTACCCATCGAAATTACGCTCGATCTCGTTCAGTTTTTCGGTGACAATCTTCGGGACCTCGTAGACGTTGCACTCGCCGTTTCTGGACAGGGCGGACAGCCGCGTAACATCGAACTACAGGCGACACCGATCATCGACACGAGTATAGGCCCGATCCGGTATCCGCGTCCGATCACGATTGTTTCTCATGATGTTGGAAATGGATCTGTCGACCAGCCATAAAAGGGCTGCCGTGTCGGTCCCCCGGAATCGTTAGTTGGCTGATAGTGTGCTTGAGGCGTATCTTATCTGACTGCATTAGATTTCATTCTGCGCTTTGATCATTGCCATCGACGGGCCCGCGGGCTCGGGAAAAAGCACGACTGCTCGTCTCGTCGCCCAACGTCTCGATTACCTCTATCTGGATACGGGTGCGATGTATCGCGCGGTGGGTCTTGGGGTACTTCAGCGGGGAGGAGTAGAGAAATTTGATCCGGAGTCCATCATGGACGCCATCGATGTCGATGTCCTTTATGCGGATGGACGGATGCAAGTCTTGCTCAACGGTGAGGATGTTTCTGCTGCGATCCGATCAGCGGAGGTAGGCGCGGCAGCCAGCCACGTAAGTACGCATGTGAGCGTCCGAGAAATGATGGTAGCTCGTCAGCGCCGCATTGCACGAGAGGCGGTTGAGCAGGGCCGAGGTGTGGTCATGGACGGGCGGGATATCGGCACCGACGTCTTCCCCGATGCGGATCTCAAAATATTCATGGACGCCGATCCAGGGGTTCGTGCTCGTCGCCGATACGAAGAATTGCGAGCGGCCGGATCGGAGGTCGAATACCAGGATATACTCCAGGAGATCAATAAACGCGATCAAAGTGACATGAGCAGGGCGGCATCACCGCTTCGCAAGGCGGAGGACGCCATCGTTATCGACACCTCAAATATGTCGATCGATGATCAGGTAGCCTATGTTCTTGGAAAAGTCCGGGAACGCGGCCGTACACCTGCAGGTTAGCTGTAGATCAGACAAAACCCGGCAGCCGGAATCTCTCGCCGGCTGCTGATTACTTACCACCCTTAAACTTGTCTCGCAAGTCGATGAGAGACCGACCTGCGAACGTCCCAGGAAGTCGGTTGCCGAACCGATTCCGGAGATAATATGGCTGAAGAACAGCAAAATGTGCCTACTGAAGAGGTAGAAGACTCGTAGTCAAACAGCGGAGGAGATGGAGACGCCGGCCGCGTACTCGAACAGGTCGTTGAAGAATTGGTAGAGGAAGGGTCCGCTGTGCCATCTGCCTCGGAGGCTGGAGTTACCACCGAGGAAGCCGAACCACTAACATCGGTAGAATCGGCTGATGAGCTCCCCGCTCAGGTAGGATACAAAGGGAAAATCGTAGGGCGCGTCGTGCGCCTTGAAGAGCTCGAAGACGCTGACGAGGAGATCGTCCGCCGTCAGAGCTACGAACAGCTCACCAAGCTGGTCGAAGAGACATTCACCGATGTCACGGAAAACGAGATCGTTCGTGGCCGTGTTGTCAGTGTAGGCGAGAAGGACGCCGTTATTGACATCGGGTTCAAGAGTGACGGCATTGTCTCGCTGAGCGAATTCGATGATGACCTGGAGCCCGGCGATGAAGTCGAAGTCTTTCTTGAGCGGCTCGAAGACTATCACGGACAGCTCGTTCTTTCGAAGTCGAAAGCTGATCAGGTCCGACGCTGGCAGCGCATCGAGGAAGCCTACGAAGCCGAAGAGGTCCTCGAAGGCCAGATCGTGCGCCGTATCAAGGGCGGTATGATCGTCGAGCTGTTTGGAGACATGGAGGCATTCCTGCCGGGATCCCAGATCGACGTACGCCCCGTCCGCGATTTCGACGCATATCTGGAACGTCGCATGGAGTTCAGGATCGTGAAGCTGAACCCCGCCAACGAGAACATTGTCGTATCGCACAAGGCGCTTATCGAGAAGGAGCTGCAGGCGCAGCGAGAGAAGATTCTGGCCACCATGGAAGTCGGTCAGGTGCTGGAAGGAACGGTCAAGAACATCGTCGACTTCGGTGTCTTTATCGATCTCGGTGGCGTCGACGGACTGCTCCATATCACGGACCTGTCGTGGGGACGTGTATCGCATCCCTCCGAACTGGTTGAGCTCGACGAGAAGCTCAACGTGGTCGTGCTCGATTATGACAAGGAGCGGCAGCGTATTTCGCTTGGCCTCAAGCAGCTCATGCCTCATCCGTGGGAAGACCTCGCTGAGCGCTACAAGGAAGATGACGTGGTCGAGGGCAAAGTGGTCTCGATCACCGATTACGGCGCTTTCGTCGAGCTGGAGAAAGGAATCGAAGGTCTCGTACACATCTCCGAGATGAGCTGGACCGAGCATATCCGCCATCCCAGCCAGATGGTTTCCCTCGGACAACTTGTCAACGTCAAGATTCTGAACATCGACAACGAGGGCAAGAAGATCTCGCTCGGCATGAAACAGCTCGAGCCGGATCCATGGACCGGTATCTCCGACAGGTATCCTCCGGGAACCGTGATGCGCGGTAAGGTTCGCAACATCACGAACTTCGGTGTCTTCGTCGAGATCGAGCCCGGCATCGATGGCCTGGTTCACATCTCAGACCTGTCGTGGACGAAGAAGGTGCGCCATCCGGCCGAGATGGTGAAGAAAGGACAGGAACTCGATGTCGTAATTCTGAATATCGACGAGGAGAACCGGCGGATTTCCCTGGGTCATAAGCAGGTCCAGACAAATCCGTGGTCGCAGTTCGCGCAGGTATACAGTGAAGGAGCGCAGACCGAAGCCAAGGTGGTGTCGATCAACGACGGCGGTCTGTTGGTCGAGCTTCCGATGGAAGTCGAGGCCTTCGTTCCGGCAAGCGAGTTGCGCAATGGGCCGAATCAGTTCGATCAGTACTACAATCCGGGTGACAAGCTCGATCTCCAGGTGATCAAGTTTGATCCATCCAATAAGGAGATCGTGCTGAGCGAAACCGCAAAACAGCGAGCTGAAGAGCAGGCAAGCCGGTCAATGGAAGATCGTGAGAAACGTGAAATGCGTGAGCGCGAGCGTCGCGAAGTAGCTGAGTATCAGGGTCAACAGGCTGCGTCCGGCCCTACCACACTCGGTGAACTGAGCGGATTGGCTGCCCTCAAGTCTCAGATCGAGGAGGCGGAACGTGCCGCCGATTCTGCAACTGCTGAATCAGATTCGGCCGAGTCCGAAACCGAAGCAACCGAAGTTGAGGGATCAACGGAAGTCGCGGATGAACCGGACGTAACAGCCTCCGCCGAGACTGATGAGACGGAGTCCGAGGATGAATCCGTCAACGTCGCAGCCGACTCAAACGAAGAGCAGGCTGAGACGAGTGAAGAAGAAGCCTCGGATGACGAGTCTGAAGAAGACAAGGCATCATGATCTGCAAATAAGTTTGCATTGATCAAAGGGGACGATAGCGATGGCTGTCGTCCCCTTTTCATTTATGCAAATGGCTTTTTCTGCCGAAGTATTGGCAACCGGAGGTGTACCGTGATATTTTGGCGGGCAGATCCTCTGCATCCCGTTGACACGAAATGCGTCGGTGTGCGCCAGACGCATTGTCAGATCGTTAACCTTTCTATATACACCTGCACCCTGTTATGAGCGATGATCATCGGCTGATGGCCGGCGCGCGGCTGGCAAGCGACCTCAAACGTATCAGGGAATTACGCGATCTAACGCTCAGCGATATGAACGCGGAGACCAAGATCCCGCGGTCGCTGCTGGAGTCGTTTGAAGAGCACGCTCTGTTCGATCACTCCCAGTTTAATAGGGTCTATCTGCGCTCATTCGTTCGAACCTACGCAACTACAGTCGGAGTCGAACCAGAGCTCGCCGCAGATGCTCTCGAGCAGGCATTCGAAGGAAACTACGATCACGATCTGGCCCGGAGATACCTGGGTGATGAGGATCCAGGGGCGGTGGCCCCAGCGGACGATGACGAAGTATCTCAGATGGAAACTTCGTCCACTATAGTAGCCTCCGAGGACGCGCAGGACGGTGGTGCGGATCGCGTTGCGAGTGGCACCGACGATCCAGCTGAAGCTGAGCCAGATGAGGGCGCCTGGTACGCGAGCTCGCCTCCGGCCCGTAAAGTAAGTAAGGAAGAATCTGAGGAAATACGTCCTCCCGTGCGACCTCGTAGGTCGCCATCGAGACAATCGGGTGTGGGAACGACGCCGATTCTGGTAGGAATAGTGGTAATAGCAGCCATTGCAGTAATTGCCTGGCTGGTCGTAGGGTCCTCTGATGATGACGGCGAACGTGCGTCAGTCGAAGATCAAAGCGTCGAATTGACTGACGAAGTAGCCGAGGAACCTGTAGCCGTCTCGCGTCCGATTCCGACCCTCGGCGACTCGCTGATCTTTTTCATCGTCGCAGAGAGTGGATCCGTGGCGCCCATACGCGTCACGGTTGATGACGATCTTCGGCGGCCGTACTGGATTGACCAGGGTGATTCCTTGCGTTTCGCCGCTGCAAATCGCATCATCTTCGAAGAACGCCTTGACGTGATTCGTCTCAACTTCCTGGGTGAGACTTATCCGACCGATCAGCGAGATGATAGGGGAAGAATTGTCGTTACCCGCGATGCGGCGGAGAGCTTCCTGCAGAATCTCCAGCCCTGACGAATACCTCGGCCCACGTACGCCCGGCTGAAGTAAGTTCTGGCATGGCCGCAGGAGCATTGTTACCTTCAACGCTGCCTCTCAATCATCCACGTCTTTTGTTTGATGAACATCGTTGATGCGTCTCGAGATTTGTTGACGCGAGTTCGTGCGGACGATTTTGACGGCCTTCCTGAAAATGAAGCAGGTGAAGTTGTTCGTGAACTCCGGAAACTGATCGAGGCACACGATCATCGATATTACGTTCTGGACGATCCACTGATCACGGACGGCGAGTACGACGCGTTATTTCAGGCGCTACTTTCGCTCGAGCGGCGATTCCCACGATTTGAGGCTTCAGACTCTCCCACCCGGCGCGTGGGAGGAGAACCGCTCGCAAAGTTCGAGAAGGTGCGCCATGCACAGCCGCTCTACTCGCTCTCTAATGCGTTTACACCGGAAGACATTCTAGCCTGGTATCAGCGGGCTATTCGTCTGATCGAGAAGCAAACTGAGAAAACCATCCGCCCTGCTGTAACGGCGGAGTTGAAAATCGACGGTCTTGCTATCTCCATAACGTACGTAAACGGACGTCTGCAGGTCGCTGCAACCCGAGGCGACGGCATGGTGGGCGAGAACATCACCGGAAATGTCGAGACGATCCGGTCGGTGCCGTTACGCGTTCCGCTCGCTTCTAACCTTACGGTCCCAGAAACGCTGGAGGTGAGGGGGGAGGTATATTTCAAACGCAGTGAAT